>NZ_JBHVEU010000155.1:0-17892 GCF_042802075.1 Kitasatospora sp. NPDC057518 | reverse complement strand
CCGCGGGGCCGCGCCGCCGAGGGGCCTCAGGCGTCCAACGTCCCCACGTGGTGGACGCGGACGAGGTTGGTGGAGCCGGCCAGGCCGGGGGGTGAGCCGGCGGTGATGACGACGATGTCGCCCTTCTGGCAGCGGCCGAGGGAGAGGAGGGCCGCGTCGACCTGTTCGACCATCTGGTCGGTGGTCGGGGCGAACGGGCCGAGGAAGGTCTCCACGCCCCAGGTGAGGGCGAGTTGGCTGCGTACGGCCGGTTCGTAGGTGAAGGCGAGGACGGGGATGGGCGAGCGGTAGCGGGTGAGCCGGCGGGCGGTGTCGCCGGACTGGGTGAAGGCGATCAGGTACTTGGCGTGCAGGAAGTCGCCGATCTCGGCGGCCGCGCGGGCGACGGCGCCGCCCTGGGTGCGCGGCTTGTTGCCGGTGGTGAGCGGCGGGAGGCCGGCGGCCAGGATGTCGTTCTCGGCGGCCTCGACGATCCGGGCCATGGTCTTGACCGTCTCGACGGGGTACTTGCCGACGGAGGTCTCGCCGGAGAGCATCACCGCGTCCGTCCCGTCGAGGACGGCGTTGGCGACGTCGGAGGCCTCGGCGCGGGTCGGCCGGGAGGTGTTGATCATCGAGTCGAGCATCTGGGTCGCGACGATGACCGGCTTGGCGTTGCGGCGGGCGAGCTTGATGGCGCGCTTCTGGACCAGCGGGACCTGTTCGAGGGGCATCTCCACGCCCAGGTCGCCGCGGGCCACCATGATCCCGTCGAAGGCGTCGACGACGGACTCCAGGTTGTCCACCGCCTGCGGCTTCTCGATCTTGGCGATGACCGGGACGTGCCGCCCCTCCTCCGCCATGATCCGGTGGACGTCCTCGATGTCCCGTCCGCTGCGGACGAACGAGAGCGCGATGAGGTCGGCCCCGGTCCGCAGTGCCCACCGCAGGTCGGCGACGTCCTTGTCGCTGAGTGCGGGGACGGAGACGGAGACGCCGGGGAGGTTGAGGCCCTTGTGGTCGGAGACCAGGCCGCCCTCGATGACGAGGCACCGTACGTGCGGCCCGTCGACGGCGACGACCTCCAGGGTGACCCGGCCGTCGTCGACCAGGATGCGCTCCCCGCGGCCGACGTCCCCGGCGAGCCCGGAGTAGGTGGTTCCGCAGCGGTCCTTGTCCCCCACGACGTCCTTGTCGGTGGAGATGGTGAACTCGTCGCCGCGTTCGAGAAGTACCGGCCCGTGGGCGAAGGTGTCGAGCCGGATCTTCGGGCCTTGAAGGTCGACGAGGACGCCGACGCTGCGGCCGGTCTCGTCGGCGGCCTTGCGGACGCGGCGGTAGCGTTCCTCGTGCTCGGCGTGCAGGCCGTGGCTGAGGTTCAGTCGGGCGATGTCCATCCCGGCGTCGACCAGGGATTTGATCTGGTCGTACGAGTCGGTGGCGGGCCCGAGGGTACAGACGATTTTTGCTCGGCGCATAGTGCTGAGACTAGGCATTACCGACGCGTAACCTCGACGCGGGTCCGGACTGCGGGATGACCGTTGCCGTAAGGCGAGTTGAACAATCTGACACATCCTCGGACCGCTGTGCGAGCACCCTTCCCCACGCCCCTCCCGCGCTCCCTCCGCACGCCTCCCGCGCCGCCCGCCGCCGCGATGTCGATGCGATTCCGTGAAGGCCTGTTCACCCCTGGTTCATCGCCGCTTCCGCCCCCGCTCCCCGCCCGGCGGGACGCTCGTCACCCCCGGGTCGCGGCCCGGGCGTCCGGGCCACCACCCGGACGAAGGAGCGGGCGAGGGGGAGGCGTTCGGTATGCGACGCGCACTGGGGGTGGTCGCGGCCCTGGTCCTGCTGGGCGGGGTCGGCTACGCGCTGATCGACCACAACGGACCGGACACCAAGACGGTCACCGTCACCGGCCTGATCGGCTCGGAGAAGCGCGCCTTCTTCGAGAACGACGAGGTCAAGGCCGAGTTGGCGAAGCAGGGTCTGCTGGTCCGGGCGGACTCGACCGGCTCCTGGACGATGAGCGACCAGGCGGCCAAGACCCCGGGGCTGGACTTCGCCTTCCCGGCGAGCGCGGCACCGGCCCGGGAGATCCAGCGCATCTGGAAGCTGCAGGACTCCCCGCTGGTGCCGTTCTACTCGCCGCTGGTGATCGTGGCCCACCCGTCGGTGGCCGAGGTCCTGCAGAACAACAAGCTGGCCGAGCTGGACCCCGTCAGCGGCGTCTGGACCTTCCGGATGGACGAGTACGTCAACGCCCTGAAGGGCGGCCGCAGATGGGAGGGCCTGTCCGGCGCCGACAAGCACCCCGAGCTGTCCGGCCAGCTCTTCGTGACCACCACCGACCCGGAAAGTTCGTCCTCCGGCGCGATGTACCTCGCGCTGCTCTCCTACGTCGCCAACAACCACCAGGTGGTGTCGGACGACGCCGGCGTCGCCGCCGTCAAGGACGTCCTGCACACCGCGAACGCGCTGCAGGGCATCCAGAAGAGCAGCAGCGACGAGCCGTTCCGGGACTTCGGCGCGGGGATCGGCAACCCGCTGATCTTCGCGTACGAGTCGCAGGCCGCCACCCTGGCGCTGCAGAACAAGCCGACCGGGGACATGGTGGTGCTGTACCCGGACACCACGGTCTACTCGGACCACACCCTCGTGGCCCACACCGACAGCGGCCGCAAGCTCGCCGACGTCCTCCAGAACGACGAGGTGCTGCGCAACCTGGAGGCCCGGTTCGGCCTGCGGCCGCAGGCCAAGCCGGAGGCCTTCGCGAACCTGATGCGGGAGAAGAAACCGACCTTCGCACCCGATCTGACCGCCGCCAGGATCAAGCAGGCGACCCTGCCCTCGCTGGACAACCTGCAGAAGCTGACCGCCGCGGCGAAGGGGACCAAGTGACCAACCCGACGAGGCGCCGCGGCTGGCTCACGGCCGCGCTGGCCGCCGTGCTCGCCGCGGCCACCGCCTGCACCTCCACCGGCGGCGGCGACCCCGCCCCGAAGCCCACCGACCCGCCCGCCGAGACGGCCCGCCCCGGGGTGCTGCGCGTCCTGGCCGGCAGTGAACTCCAGGACCTGGCACCGGTCCTGGAGGACGCCCGGAAGGCCACCGGGGTGACCGTGCAGTTCTCCTGGACGGGCACCCTGGACGGCGCGGACACCGTCGCCTCGGGCCGGGCCGACGGCAAGTACGACGCCGTGTGGTTCCCGTCCAACCAGTACCTGCGGCTCGATCCGGCCGGGAAGTCCAAGCTGGTCTCGGAGACCCCGGTGATGGTGTCGCCGGTGGCGATCGGCGTGCGCTCCTCGGCGCTCGGCGAACTCGGCTGGGGCGACGGCTCGAAGGTCACCTGGGCGCAGGTCGGCGCCGCGGCCTCGGCCGGCAAGCTGCCGTACGGGATGGCCGACCCGTCCCGCTCCAACTCGGGCTTCTCCACCCTCGTCGCGGTGGCTTCGGCCTTCTCCGGCGCGGGCGCGGCGCTGACCGACGCGGACGTGCAGAAGGCCGCCCCGCAGCTGAAGGAGTTCTTCAAGGGCCAGAAGCTGACCTCCGGTTCGTCCGGCTGGCTGGCGCAGGCGTACACCCGGGCCGAGTCGGGCGTGGTGGGCGCGCTGGTGAACTACGAGTCGGTGCTGCTGTCGCTGAACCGGACGCTGTCGCCGCAGCAGCAGCTGACCGTGGTGCGGCCGGTGGACGGCGTGGTGTCGGCGGACTACCCGCTCTCGCTGATGTCCTCCGCCGCGCAGGAGCAGCGCGACTCCTTCCAGCGGCTGACCGCGTACCTGCTCAAGGAGGACGTGCAGAAGCGCATCTCCGAGCTGACGCTGCGCCGCCCGGTGACGGCGGGCGCGGCCCCGGCCGCCGGGCTGCCCGCGGACCGCCGCCGGGAGCTGCCGTTCCCGGGCACCAGGGCGGTCGCGGACGGCCTGCTGGCCTCGTACCAGAACGAGCTGCGCCGCCCGTCCCGGACGGTGTACGTGCTGGACACCTCGGGCTCGATGGAGGGCTCGCGGATCGCCGCGCTGAAGAGCGCGCTGGGCCGGCTGACCGGGTCGGACGACACCCGCGGGGTGCGCCGCTTCCGGGACCGCGAGGAGATCACGCTGCTCTCCTTCGCCTCCGCGGTGAAGTGGACCAGGACCCACGTGGTGCCGGCCACCGGCGGCAGTCCGGGCCCGGAGGCGGAGCTGGCGTCGATCGACGCGGACGTGCAGTCGCTGGCCGCCTCCGGCGGGACGGCGGTGTACTCCTCGCTGGAGGAGGCGTACCGGGTGATCGAGCGCCAGCAGGCCGCGGCCGGCGACGACCGGTTCACCTCGATCGTGCTGATGACCGACGGGGAGAGCAACGCCGGTGCGACGGACGGCGACTTCAAGCGCTTCCACGACGCGCTGCCGGCCGGGGAGAAGGCGATCCCGGTGTTCCCGATCAGGTTCGGGGAGGCGGCGGTGAACCAGCTCCAGGGGATCGCGGACCTGAGCGGCGGCAAGCTGTTCGACGGGACGGGCTCGCTGGACGGGGTGTTCGAGGAGATCCGTGGCTACCAGTAACGGGTTCGGCCCCCGGGCGCTGCGCTACCTGGAGTCGGCCCGCAACCTGGTCGGCTGCGCGGGCGGCGCGGTCGGCCTGGGGCTGCACTTCGCCGGGCTGGGCGGGGTCTGGTGGCCGGGGGTCGTGGCGGGGCTGTACGGGGTGGGCGCGCTGCTGACGCCCGCCCCGAAGCCCCGGCCGCCGCTCCCGCCGCGGCCGGAGCCGCAGCCGCCCGAGGTCTCCGCCCCTCCGGCCCCCAAGCCGGAGCCGGTCCCCGCACCGGAGCCCGCCCCCGCGCCCGACCCGGAGCTGGTGGCGCTGGCCGCCTACCTGGACACCGTGCCGCTGCCGCCCTCCGCCGGGGTGGACGGCCTGCTGGCGGCGCTGCGCGCGGCCGGCCCGGGCCCGGTGGCGGAGCGGATCGTCCGGGACCGGCTGCCGGTCGCGGTGGCCGGCTACCTGCGGGCGCGGACCTGGCAGCCCTGGGCGGGGCCGGACGATCCGGACCCGGCGGTCCAGCTGGGCCGCGAGGTCGACCGGTTGGCGGGCGAGCTGGCCTGACCGGGCGTCGGCCGGCCCGCGCCGGCCACCCCGCACCTCCGTACCACTCCGCACCTCCGTACCACCCCACGTCTCCCCCACGCCCGTCACGAACGAGTCGCCAAGATCTCACCTCCTGGACAGGTCAGGGGGCTATTCAGCACCCCGGCTCGCACGGCACACTTCTACGCGCGTCCCTCTACGCGCGTCGACGCGTGCACGCACACTTTTGTTCACGAACACCAGTTGACGGTCCATCCGCCGTCGTCCCACTCGGGAGAGTCGTCCATGACCCTGAACCGCCGTGACTTCGTCACCCGGTCCGCCGCCACCGCCGCCGGCGCAGCCCTGGCCGGCGGTGCCGCCCTGGCCGCCGCCCCCTCCGCCGCGGCCGCCCAGCCGGACGCGGCGGCCGCCAAGGGCCAGCAGCGCAAGCCGCGCACGCAGGCCTTCACCGTCATGGGCACCACCGACCTGCACGGCCGGGTGCTCAACTGGGACTACTTCACCGACGCCGAGTACACCGACAAGGCCCACAACGCGGTCGGCCTCGCCAAGATCTCCACGCTGGCCAACCAGGTGCGCGAGGAGAAGGGCTGGGACCGCTGCCTGCTCATCGACTCCGGCGACACCATCCAGGGCACCCAGCTGTCCTACTACTACGCCCGGATCGAGTCGATCGACACCGAGGCCAACACCGTGCCGGACCACCCGATGGCCGTCGCCATGAACCTCATGGAGTACGACGCCGCCGCGCTCGGCAACCACGAGTTCAACTACGGCATCCCGCTCCTGAAGGCCTACGAGGAGCAGCTGGAGTTCCCGCTGCTGGGCGCCAACGCGCTGAACGCGAAGAACGAGAAGCCGGCCTTCAAGCCGTACGTGATCAAGGAGCTGCGCCTGGGCGGCGGCCGTCCGGTGCGGGTCGGCATCCTCGGCCTGACCAACCCGGGCATCGCGATCTGGGACAAGGCCAACGTCAGCGGCAAGATGGTCTTCCCGGGCATCGTGGAGACCGCCGCCACCTGGGTGCCGAAGATGAAGGCCGCGGGCGCGGACGTCATCGTGGTCTCGGCGCACTCCGGCTGCGACGAGGCGACCACCTGGGGCGACCAGCTGCCGTGGGCCGAGAACGTCTCGGTCGCGCTGGCGGAGACCGTCCCGGACATCGACGCGGTGCTGGTGGGCCACGCCCACAAGGAGGTCCCGCAGCGCCTGGTCGTCAACAAGAAGACCGGCCGCACGGTCGTCCTCTCCGAGCCGCTCTGCTACGGCCAGCGGCTGACCTGCTTCGACTTCGAGGTCGAGTTCACCGGCGGCGCCTGGAAGGTCGCCTCGGTCTCCTCCCGGCTGCTGAACTCCAACACCGTGCCGGAGAACCCGGAGATCACCGACGCGATCGCCGGGCAGCACAAGAAGGTCGTCGCGTACGTCAACCAGAACATCGGCACCAGCAAGATCGCGCTGTCGATCGCCGACGCCCCCTTCAAGGCCACCCCGATCATCGACCTGATCGGCCGGGTCCAGGCCGACGCCGTCAAGGCCGCGCTGGCGGGCGGGCAGTACGCCAACCTCCCGGTGCTGGCCCAGGCCGCCCCGTTCAACCGCACCGCCCTGATCCCGTCCGGCCAGGTGAAGCTGCGCGACGCCGCGGGCCTCTACATCTACGAGAACACCCTGGAGGCCCGCATCATGACGGGCGCCCAGCTCAAGGACTACCTGGAGTACTCGGTCAAGTACTACAACCAGCTCGCCCCGGGCGCCCCGGTCGACAAGGACAAGCTGACCGGCGCCGAGGCCACCCCGGACTACAACTACGACTCGCTCTACGGCCTGAGCTACGACATCGACATCGCCCAGCCGAAGGGCTCGCGGATCGTCAACCTGTCCTTCCAGGGCAAGCCGATCGACCCGGCCGCGGAGTTCGTCCTGGCCGTCAACAACTACCGTGCCAACGGCGGCGGCAACTTCCCGCACGTCGCCAAGGCCAAGATGGTCTGGTCGAACTCCGACGAGATCCGCAACACCATGATCGCCTGGGTGAAGGCCAAGGGCGTCATCGACCCCGCCGAGTTCTTCACCGACTCCTGGCGCCTGGTCCGCGCCGGCCAGCCGGTCTTCTGATCCGCACTCCCCGAGCGAAAGGCCGTCGCCCCGTCCGGCGACGGCCTTTCGGCCTGTCCGGTGGAAGAATGGCGCCATGAGCGAGTTCCAGATCCCCGAGCGCCACGCGAGGCTGCTGGCCTACGCGGAGAGCCTGACGCCTCCGGCCGGGTGGAAGATCGAGATCTCCGGCGACGAGATCATCATGATGGCCGGCCCCTCGGTGATCCACCAGCGCAACCTGCTGCTCGTCCGCGAGCAGTTCGACGCCCACCGCCCCGCCGGAACGATGCCGAGCGAGAACACCGACCTCGCCTCCCCGAACGTCGGCAAGCTCCGCAACCCCGACCTGACCTACATCCCCCTCTCGGCGCTGGAGGAGGGCGGGAACCAGGTCCCCGCCGAGCAGGCGGCCATCGCGGTGGAGATCGTCTCCCCGTCGAACCCGGAGAACGACCTGGTCGGCAAGGTCCGCGACTACCCGCTCATGGCCATCCCGCTGTACCTGCTGATCGACCCGCGCGAGGGCGACCTGACGCTCTACGCCGAGCCGTCCGACAGCGGCTACCGCTGGCGCTGGAACGGCAAGTTCGGCGACCCGGTCCCGCTCCCGGCCCCCTTCGGCTTCGAGCTCGCCACCGACGCCCTGCTCCGCTACCCCGCCTGACGCCACGGGCCTCCCGGCGGCAGCCGCCGGGAGGCCCTCGCGTCCGAACCGCGGGTCAGAAGGGGAAGACCGCGCGCTCGTGCTGGACGGATATCCACTTCAGGGTGGTGAAGGCGTCCACCGTGGACTCGCCGTTGAGGCGGCCGACGCCGGAGTTCTTCTCGCCGCCGAAGGGCACGCCCGGCTCGTCGGCGATGGTGCCGCCGTTGACGTGGATCATGCCGGTCTCGATCCGCTGGGCGAGCTTCACGCCGCGCTCGGTGTTCCCGGTGTGCACCGCGCCGCTGAGTCCGAAGGGCGTGGCGTTGGCGAGCCGGACGGCCTCGTCCTCGCCGTCGAAGGGCACCAGCAGGACGACCGGGCCGAAGAGTTCGGTCCGTAGGATCGGCGCGTCCTCGGCGAGGCCGGTGAGGACCACCGGCTCCATCAGGCTGCCGACCGTGTCGCCGCGCAGCAGCGCGGTGGCGCCGGCCGCGACGGCCTGGTCGACCTGGGCGCGCAGGCCGTCGGCCTGGACGGGGTTGATCAGCGGGCCGATGTGGGTGGCCGGGTCCCGCGGGTCGCCGACGGTGAGCGAGGCGACCTTGGCGACGAACTTCTCGGTGAACTCGGCCTCGACGGACCGGTCCACCAGCACCCGGTTGGCGGCCATGCAGACCTGCCCCTGGTGGACGAAGCGGCTGAACACCGCGGCGTCCACGGCGTGGTCCACGTCGGCGTCGTCCAGGACGATCAGCGCGCTGTTGCCGCCGAGTTCCAGGACGGTGCGCTTGAAGTGCCCGGCGGCGACGGTGGCGACGTGCCGGCCGACCTTGTCGGAGCCGGTGAAGGAGATCACCTTGGGCACCGGGTGCTCCAGGAAGCTGTCGCCGATCTCGGCGATGTCGGTGATCACCACGTTCAGCAGGCCGGGCGGGAGCCCCGCGTCCTCGAAGAGCTTGGCGATCAGCCCGCCGCCGACCACCGGGGTCTCCTGGTGCGGCTTGAGGACGACGCCGTTGCCGAGCGCGAGCGCCGGGGCGACGGCCTTGAGCGCCAGGAACAGCGGGAAGTTGAACGGGCTGATCACGCCGACCACGCCGACCGGCAGCCGGTAGAGGCGGTTCTCCCGGCCCTGGGCGGGCGAGGTCAGCAGCCGGCCCTCGGGGGCCACCGACAGGTGCAGGCACTCCCGCAGCACGTCCTTGACCAGCGACAGTTCGAAGCCCGCCTTCAGCGCGGTGCCGCCGAGTTCCGCCATGACCGCCTGGACGATCTCCGGCTCGCGCTCCTCCAGCAGCCGCAGCGCGCGCTCGAAGACCAGCCGCCGCTGGTAGGGGTTGGTGGCGGCCCACTGCTTCTGGGCGCGCTCGGCGGCGCGGTAGGCCAGGTCGACCTCGGCGACGGTGGCGACGGTGATGGTGGCGAGCTTGTCGCCGGTGTAGGGGTCGACGTCGACGATGTCCCAGGAGCCGCTGCCGCTGCGCCACTCACCATCGATGTACTGCAGGGCCAACTCGGAGAAGTACGACATCTGATCCCTCTCATGCACCCGACCTGATGGGGGATCATCGTACTGACGTCTTACAGTTCCTGGCGCACGGAATGGAGCAGGTCGCGGGTCAGTGCCGGGCTCAGGCTGTCGGCGACCAGGTCGTCCATCGCGTGCCGGTACTCGGCCACCTCGGCGGGCTTGTCGAGGTAGAGCGCGGTGGTGAACTGCTCCAGGTACACCACGTCCGACAGTTCGGCCTCGGCGAAGCCCAGGACGGTGAACGCGCCGCTCTCGGCGCTCAGCCCGGCGTTGCCCAGCGGCAGCACCTGGAGCCGGACGTTGGGCAGTTCGCTCAGCTCCAGCAGCCGGTCCAGCTGGCCGCGCATCAGCTCCGCGCCGCCCCAGGGCCGGCGCAGCGCGGCCTCGTCCAGTACCGCGACCAGCCGCGGCGCCCGCTCGCCGGTCAGCACCGCCTGCCGCTTGAGCCGTACGTCGACCCGGCGCTCGATCTCCTCCGGCCCGGTGGTGTGGCAGCCGGCGGTGACCACGGCCCGGGCGTAGTCGGCGGTCTGGAGCAGCCCGTGGACGAACTGGACCTCGTAGCTGCGGATCTCGGCCGCGGCCTCCTCCAGTCCCAGGTAGTTCTGGAACCAGCCGGGCAGGACGTCCCCGTACTCGTGCCACCAGGAGCTGGCGTTGGCGTCGCGCAGCAGTCCGAGGACGGTGGCCCGCTCCTGTTCGACCTCGACCCCGTACAGGGTGAGCAGGTCGGCGACGTCGCGTTCCTTGAAGCCGACCCGGCCGAGCTCCATGCGGCTGATCTTGGACTCGGAGGCCCGGATCGAGTACCCGGCCTCCTCCCGGCTGACGCCTCTGGCCTCGCGGAGCTTGCGCAGCTGGGTACCGAGCAGCAGGCGCCGTACCGTGGCGCCCCCGCCTGCCTGAGTCGTGCCCATCGACGTCATCCTCCGCGCTCGCCCAGCCCCCCGGCCGTCGGCCGCAGTCTGCCACCTGGCACCGACGAACAACAGCCCACTGTCCCGGAACCCGCCGGGCGCCGAACAACTCCGGCCGTTTGTCCGAGAGTTGCCGCGGCCCGGGGAGGGGTCAGGGGCCGCCGCGGGGGTACGCGACGGCGCCCGCCCTCCAACTGGTCGGGGAAGAGGGCAGGCGCCAGGAGACCGCGTTGGCCCGGCGACTCTGACGGGGGCAGCGGGTTGAGCTCCCGGCGATGCGGCGCCGGGGGTTCGGGGTGGGCCGGTCGGAGCGTCCGGGGCCCGTCAGACCACCAGGGGGCGGTCGGTGGGCCGGATCGGCGCGGGAAGCGGGGTCTTGCCGCCGAGGTACTTGTCCACCGCCGCGGCGGCCGAGCGGCCTTCCGCGATGGCCCAGACGATCAGCGACTGGCCACGGCCGGCGTCTCCGCAGACGTACACGCCATCGACATTGGTGGCGAACCGGCCATCGCGGGCAATGTTACCGCGCGCGTCGAGGTCCGCTCCCAGCTGCTCGACCAGCCCGTTGCGCACGTCCGTCCCGGTGAAGCCCATGGCCAGGGTGACCAGCTGGGCCGGGATGGCCCGCTCGGTGCCGGGGACCTGCTCGAACCGGCCGTCCCTGAACTCGACCTCGACGAGGTGCAGCTCCTGGACGTTGCCGTCCTCGTCGCCGCTGAAGTGGGTGGTGCTGACCGAGTAGATCCGCTCGCCGCCCTCCTCGTGCGCGGAGGTGACCTTGTACGTCATCGGCATGGTCGGCCACGGCTGGTGCCCGGGCCGGTCCTCGCCGGGCCGCGGCATGATCTCCAGCTGGGTGACGGAGGCCGCCCCCTGCCGGTGGGCGGTGCCGACGCAGTCCGCGCCGGTGTCGCCGCCGCCGATCACGACCACGTGCTTGCCCTTGGCGCTGATCGGGGACTCCACGAAGTCGCCCTCCTGCACCTTGTTGGCCAGCGGCAGGTACTCCATGGCCTGGTGGACGCCCTTGAGCTCGCGCCCGGGCACCGGCAGGTCGCGGGCGGTGGTGGCGCCGGCCGCGACGACCACGGCGTCGAAGCGCTCGCGCAGCTGCTGCCCGGTGATGTCCTCGCCGACGTGCACGCCGGTGCGGAACCGGGTGCCCTCCGCCCGCATCTGCTCGATGCGGCGGTTGATGTGGCGCTTCTCCATCTTGAACTCGGGGATGCCGTAGCGCAGCAGTCCGCCGATCCGGTCGGCCCGCTCGTACACGACGACGGTGTGCCCGGCGCGGGTGAGCTGCTGGGCGGCGGCGAGGCCGGCCGGGCCGGAGCCGACGACGGCGACGGTCTTGCCGGAGAGCCGCTCCGGGACCTGCGGGGTGACCCCGCCGCGGTCCCAGGCCTTGTCGATGATGGTGACCTCGACGTTCTTGATGGTCACCGCGTCCTGGTTGATGCCGAGGACGCACGCGGACTCGCACGGGGCCGGGCACAGGCGGCCGGTGAACTCCGGGAAGTTGTTGGTGGCGTGCAGCCGCTCGATCGCGCCGACGAAGTCGTCCCGGTAGGCCAGGTCGTTCCACTCGGGGATGAGGTTCCCGAGCGGGCAGCCGTTGTGGCAGAACGGGATGCCGCAGTCCATGCAGCGGCCGGCCTGCTTGGTGATGATCGGCAGGAGGCTGCGCTCGACGTAGACCTCGTTCCAGTCCCGCAGACGGACGTCCACGGGGCGGCGCTCGGCCAGCTGCTTGGGCGTGGTCAGGAAGCCCTTGGGGTCAGCCATTAGCCGCCTCCATCATCTTGCGAGTGGTCTCGGCCTCGGAGAGGCCATCGCGCTCAGCGGCGTCCTTGGCGGCGAGCACTGCCTTGTAGTCGGTCGGCATGATCTTGGAGAAGCGGGAGACCCCGCTGCCCCAGTCCGCCAGGAGTTCGGCGGCGACGGTGGAGCCGGTCTCCTCGTAGTGCTGCTGCACGGTCTCGCGCAGCCAGTCGCGGTCGGTGGCGGTGGGGGCCTCGATGCCCACCATGCCGTCGTTGACGTTCGCGGGGCGCAGGTCCAGGACGTACGCGATGCCGCCGGACATGCCCGCCGCGAGGTTGCGCCCGGTCTCGCCGAGGACGACGACCCGGCCGCCGGTCATGTACTCCAGGCCGTGGTCGCCGACGCCCTCGACCACCAGGGTGGCCCCGGAGTTGCGGACGGCGAAGCGCTCGCCGGCCTTGCCGCGCAGGTGGACGCGGCCCGCGGTGGCACCGTAGCCGATGGTGTTGCCGGCGATGACGTGGTTCTGCGCGTCGTTGCCGATGGCGGCCGCCTCGCGGGCCGGGCGGACGATCACCACGCCGCCGGAGAGGCCCTTGCCGACGTAGTCGTTGGCGTCGCCCTCCAGCCGCAGGGTCACGCCGCGCGGCAGGAACGCGCCGAAGGACTGCCCGGCGGAGCCGGTGAAGGTGACGTCGATGGTCCCCTCCGGCAGGCCCTCGCCCCGGTACCGCTTGGTCACCTCGTGGCCGAGCATGGTGCCGACGGTGCGGTTGACGTTGCGGATCGGCAGCTGGATCCGGACGGTCTCGCCGCGCTCCAGCGCGTCCTCGGCGAGGGCGATCAGCTGGTTGTCCAGGGCCTTGTCCAGCGCGTGGTCCTGGGTGGTGGTGCGGTGGCGGGCGGCCCCCTCGGGCAGCGCCGGCACGTGGAACAGCGGGGCGAGGTCCAGCCCGGCGGCCTTCCAGTGGTCGATCGCGGCCCGGGCGTCGATGTGCTCGGCGCGGCCGACGGCCTCCTCGATCGAGCGGAAGCCCAGCGAGGCCAGGATCTCCCGGACCTCCTCGGCGATGAACTCGAAGAAGTTGACCACGAACTCGGGCTTGCCGGAGAACCGCTCGCGCAGCACCGGGTTCTGGGTGGCGACGCCGACCGGGCAGGTGTCCAGGTGGCAGACGCGCATCATGATGCAGCCGGAGACCACCAGCGGGGCGGTCGCGAAGCCGAACTCCTCGGCGCCGAGCAGCGCGGCGATGACCACGTCGCGGCCGGTCTTCAGCTGGCCGTCGGTCTGGACGACGATGCGGTCGCGCAGCCCGTTCAGCAGCAGGGTCTGCTGGGTCTCGGCGAGGCCGAGCTCCCAGGGGCCGCCCGCGTGCTTCAGCGAGGTGAGCGGCGAGGCGCCCGTCCCGCCGTCGTGTCCGGAGACCAGGACGACGTCGGCGTGCGCCTTGGACACGCCGGCCGCGACCGTGCCGACGCCGACCTCGGAGACCAGCTTCACGTGGATGCGGGCCGCCGGGTTGGCGTTCTTGAGGTCGTGGATCAGCTGCGCCAGGTCCTCGATCGAGTAGATGTCGTGGTGCGGCGGCGGCGAGATCAGGCCGACGCCCGGGGTGGAGTGCCGGGTCCTGGCGACCCACGGGTAGACCTTGTGGCCGGGCAGCTGGCCGCCCTCCCCGGGCTTGGCGCCCTGGGCCATCTTGATCTGGATGTCGTCGGCGTTGACGAGGTACTCGGAGGTGACGCCGAACCGGCCGGAGGCGACCTGCTTGATCGCCGAGCGGCGCTCCGGGTCGTACAGGCGGTCCGGGTCCTCGCCGCCCTCGCCGGTGTTGGACTTGCCGCCGAGGCGGTTCATCGCGATGGCCAGGGTCTCGTGCGCCTCGCGGGAGATCGAGCCGTACGACATGGCGCCGGTGGAGAAGCGCCGGACGATCGCGGAGACCGGCTCGACCTCCTCGACCGGGATCGGCTCCCGCTCCAGGCCGTTCAGCCGGAACAGGCCGCGCAGCGTCATCAGCCGCTCGGACTGCTCGTTCACCCGGTCCGTGTACTGCTTGAAGATGTCGTACCGGCGGTTGCGGGTGGCGTGCTGGAGGCGGAAGACGGTGTCCGGGTCGAACAGGTGCGGCTCGCCCTCGCGGCGCCACTGGTACTCGCCGCCGATCTCCAGCGCGCGGTGCGCGGCCGGGATGCCGGAGGCCGGGTACGCCTTGGCGTGCCGGGCGGCGGTCTCGCGGGCGATCTCCTCCAGGCCGATGCCGCCGAGCTTGGTGGTGGTGCCGGAGAAGTAGCCGTCGACGAGGCCCTGGGAGAGGCCGATGGCCTCGAAGACCTGGGCGCCGCGGTAGGAGGCGACGGTCGAGATGCCCATCTTGGACATGACCTTGAGCACGCCCTTGCCGAGCGCCTTGATCAGGTTGCGGATCGCCTTCTCGGGCTCGACGCCCTCGATGAACACGCCCTGGGCGACCAGGTCCTCGACGGACTCCATCGCCAGGTACGGGTTGACCGCCCCGGCGCCGTAGCCGATCAGCAGCGCGACGTGGTGCACCTCGCGGACGTCGCCCGCCTCGACCAGCAGCGACACCCGGGTGCGCTGCTTGGTGCGGATCAGGTGGTGGTGCACGGCCGAGGTGAGCAGCAGCGAGGGGATCGGCGCGTGCTCGGCGTCGGAGTGCCGGTCGGAGAGCACGACGATCCGGGCGCCGTCGGCGATCGCCGCGTCGGCCTCGGCGGCGATCTCGGCGAGCCGGGAGGCCAGGCCCTCGCCGCCGGAGGCGACCTTGTAGAGGCCGGAGAGCGTGACGGCCTTCAGGCCGGGCTGGTCGCCGTCGGCGTTGATGTGGACGAGCTTGGCGAGCTCGTCGTTGTCGATCACGGGGAAGGTGATCCCGACCGAGCGGCAGGACGCGGCCTCGGCGGCCAGCAGGTTGCCCTCCGGGCCGAGGTTGGACAGCAGCGAGGTGACGAGCTCCTCGCGGATGGCGTCCAGCGGCGGGTTGGTGACCTGCGCGAAGAGCTGCACGAAGTAGTCGAACAGCAGGCGCGGCTTCTCGCTCAGCGCGGCGATCGGCGAGTCGGTGCCCATCGAGCCGAGCGCCTCGGCGCCGGTGCGCGCCATCGGCGCGAGGATGACCCGCAGCTCCTCCTCGGTGTAGCCGAAGGTCTGCTGGCGGCGGGTGACGGAGGCGTGGGTGTGGAAGATGTGCTCGCGCTCGGGCAGCTTGGCGAGCTGGATCTGCCCGCCGTCGACCCACTCCTGGTAGGGGTGCTCGGCGGCGAGGGCGGACTTGACCTCCTCGTCCGGGACGATCCGGCCCTCGGCGGTGTCCACCAGGAACATCCGGCCGGGCTGGAGGCGGCCCTTCCGGACGACCTTCTCCTGCTCGATGTCGAGGACGCCGACCTCGGAGGAGAGGACGACCAGACCGTCCTCGGTGATCCAGTACCGGGCCGGGCGCAGGCCGTTGCGGTCGAGCACGGCGCCGATCTGGTTGCCGTCGGTGAAGGTGACGCAGGCCGGGCCGTCCCAGGGCTCCATCAGGTTGGAGTGGTACTGGTAGAAGGCGCGGCGGTCCGGGCTCATGGTGGCGTGGTTCTCCCACGCCTCCGGGATCATCATCAGCACCGAGTGCGGCAGCGAGCGGCCGCCGAGATGGAGCAGCTCCAGGACCTCGTCGAAGGAGGCGGAGTCGGAGTGCTCCGGCGTGCAGATCGGGAAGATCCGCTCCAGGCCCTGGCCCTTGCTGTTGGCGGGGATGAGGTCGGTCGCGAGCTGCGACTCCCGGGCGTGCATCCAGTTGCGGTTGCCCTTGACCGTGTTGATCTCGCCGTTGTGCGCGACGAAGCGGTACGGGTGGGCGAGCGGCCAGCTCGGGAAGGTGTTGGTGGAGAACCGCGAGTGCACCAGGCCGATCGCGGACGCGTAGCCGCGGTCCGACAGGTCGGGGAAGAAGGGCTCCAGCTGGCCGGTGGTCAGCATGCCCTTGTAGACGATGGTGCGCGCGGACAGCGACGGGAAGTACACCCCGGCCTCGCGCTCGGCCCGCTTGCGGACCACGAAGGCGGTCCGGTCGAGCTCGATGCCGGCCGTGCCGTCCTTCGCCAGGAAGAGCTGCCGGAACCGCGGCATCACGCTGCGCGCGGTGGCGCCGAGCAGGTCCGGGGTGACGGGGACGTCGCGCCAGCCGAGGACGGTCGTGCCCTCCTCGGCGGCGATGGCCTCGATCCGCGCGACGGCGGCGGCGTCCTTCTCGTCGTCCTCGGGGAGGAAGGCGATGCCGACGGCGTAGGAGCCGGCCGCCGGGAGCTCGAAGGGGACCTTCCCGCGCAGGAAGGCGTCCGGGACCTGGGTCAGGATGCCGGCGCCGTCGCCGGAGTCCGGCTCGGCGCCGGTGGCGCCGCGGTGCTCCAGGTTGCGCAGGACGTTCAGCGCCTGCTCGACGATGGTGTGGTCGGCGATGCCCGTCAGCGTGGCGACGAAACCGACGCCACAGGCGTCGTGCTCGTTCCGCGGGTCGTACAGGCCCTGGGCAGCAGGTCGCGCATCCGGCACGAGCGCGTACGGCTGGCGGGCGGCGCCGGCCTGGGGCTCGTTGGCGGAGTGCATGGATGCAGACAGCATCGGCTCTCCCGTCGTCGTCTTTCGGCAAGGTGGTGCAAGGAGGGACGACGTTGGCCCTGATGCGATGGTGCGGTGTCGTGCGAGTTACATGATGCCCACGATCCCGAGAAGCGGAATATCCCGTCCACATGGCGGGACGGTGCGCAGGTCGGGGGGCGTGTGAGAGGACGTGCCACAGTGCACGTCCCGACGATTGTGCCCAACCGTCCACCGCCTGAAACAGGGGCGAAACCGGGCCGCCACAGAAGCCGATCATGGACGCCTGGGAATCCATCCCGGGAGCCCGTCCGCGGATGCGAATCCGCGGCTCGGAGGCCCGAATGCTGAGACACTGCCAGGCGCCGCCCGAGGCCCATGTGTGAAACGTCACCCACTCACCAGCATAACCATGCACTCCATGGTCACCCCAGATGGCCGCCGATCAGCCACCCGAGCAGGTAGGTCACCCCGGCCGCCGCACCGCCCAGCACCAGCTGCCGCAGCCCGCTGAACCACCAGCTGCGCGCCGTCACCCGGGCCACCACCGCGCCGCACAGGAACAGCCCGGCCCCCGCCAGCAGCATCGCCGGCAGCAGCGCGGTCGCCCCCAGCAGGTACGGCAGCAGCGGCAGCAGCGCACCGAGCGCGAAGCACAGGAACGACGAGCCGGCCGCCACCAGTGGCGAGGGCAGGTCGGTCGGGTCGACGCCCAGCTCCTCCCGGGCGTGCACCTCCAGGGCCAGCTCCGGGTCCGCGGACAGCTGCCTGGCCACCTCGTGGGCCAGCTCCGGGTCCACCCCGCGCGAGACGTACAGCTGGGCCAGCTCGGCCAGCTCCCCGTGCGGGTTGCGGCTCAGCTCCAGCCGCTCGGCCTCGATCTCGGCCTGCACCAGCTCCCGCTGCGAGGCCACCGAGGTGTACTCCCCCGCCGCCATTGAGCAGGCACCGGCCGCCAGGCCCGCCAGCCCGGTCAGGATCACCGTCCCGTTGGACGCCGCCCCGCCGACCACGCCGGTCATCAGCGCGAAGTTGGACACCAGCCCGTCCACCGCGCCGAACACGGCCGGCCGCAGCCAGCCGCCGTTGACGTCCCGGTGGTGGTCCGCCGCGGGTATCCGGGGCTGGTGCCCGGCGTCGGCCTCCATCATGGTCGCACTCATCGTCGTTCCCCTCCGTCGTCGTTCGTCAGCCCTGAACGTAGCCCGTCTGACCTGGGCATTTCCAGCAAAGTAAGGCTGTCCGAACACCACTGAGGCCACCCTTCGCG
>NZ_JBHVEU010000154.1:0-17914 GCF_042802075.1 Kitasatospora sp. NPDC057518 | reverse complement strand
GGGTGCTGACCGACGTCAGCACCCGGGACACCGCCGCCACCCTGGTGCGCAGCCGGGCGGCCCTGCCGGTGGCGGTGGCACCCGTCGCCTACCACCGGCTGTTCCACCCCGAGGGCGAGCTGGCCTCGGCCCGCGCCGCGGCCGCCGCGGGCGTGCCGTTCACCGTCGGCACGCTCAGCAGCGTCGGCTTCGAGGAGCTCGCGAAGACCGGCGCCACGCTCTGGTTCCAGCTGTACTGGCTGCGCGACCGCGGCCGGCTGCTCGACCTGGTCAGGGCGGCCGAGGAGGCCGGCAGCGAGGCCCTGGTGGTCACCGCCGACGTGCCGTACATGGGCCGCCGGCTGCGCGACGCCAGGAACGCCTTCGCCCTGCCGTCGGACGTCCGCGCGGCGCTGCTGGAGGGCGGCGCCGCCGGGCGGGCGCACGAGTCCACCGCCGCCGTCTCGGCGGTGGCCGCGCACACCGCCGAGCTGCTCTCCCCCGGCGTCACCTGGGCCGACCTCGAGTGGCTGCGCGGCGAGACCGACCTGCCGCTGGTGGTCAAGGGCGTGCTCGACCCGGCCGACGCCCGGCGGGCCGCCGGGATCGGCGCCGCGGCCGTGGTGGTCTCCAACCACGGCGGCCGCCAGCTCGACCGGGCCGTGCCCGCCGTGACGATGCTGCCGGAGGTCGCCGAGGCGCTGGCCGGCGAGGACTGCCAGGTGCTGCTGGACAGCGGGGTGCGCGGCGGCTCGGACGTGCTCACCGCGCTGGCCCTCGGCGCCACCGGGGTCCTGCTCGGGCGCCCGCTGATCTGGGGCCTGGCGGCCGGCGGCGAGGCGGGCTGCACCGAGGTCCTCGACCTGCTCGCCACCGAGCTGCGGCACGCGCTCGGCCTCGCGGGCTGCGCCGACCCCCGGGCCGCCGCCGAACTGCGCACCACCACCCTGCCCTGCCCCGTCTGGAGCACCCCGTGACCACCATCGCCGCACCGCACGACCTGCTGCTCGCGGGCCTGCACACCTCCCTCGCCGACCCGGCGATGACCTCGATGAACCTGCTCAACGAGATCTCCATCCGCTACCCGGAGGCGGTCTCCTTCGCGGCCGGCCGCCCGGCCGAGCAGTTCTTCGAGCTGGACGCCGTCCACCGCCACCTGGACCGCTACGTCGACCACCTGCGCACCGAGCGCGGGCTGACCGAGGAGGCGGCCCGCCGGCAGGTGCTCCAGTACGGGCGGACCAAGGGGATCATCCACGACCTGATCGCCACCCACCTCGCCACCGACGAGGGCATCGAGGTGCCCGCCGAGTCGATCGTGGTCACGGTGGGCTGCCAGGAGGCGATGTTCCTGGTGCTGCGGGCGCTGCGCCGCGGCCCCGAGGACCTGGTGCTGGCCGTCTCCCCCACCTACGTGGGGCTGACCGGCGCGGCGCTGCTGGCCGACCTGCCGGTGCGGGCGGTCGCCGACGGCCCGGACGGCGTGGACCTCGCCGACCTGCGCCGTCAACTGGCCGCCGCCCGGGCCGAGGGGCTGCGCCCGCGGGCGCTCTACCTGGTGCCGGACGTGGCCAACCCGAGCGGGGCCAGCCTGCCGCTGGAGCTGCGCCGGGAGCTGCTGGCGCTGGCCTCCGAGGAGGACTTCCTGCTGCTGGAGGACAACCCGTACTGCGTGTTCGCCGGCGAGGAGCGGCTGCCCTCGCTCAAGGCGCTGGACACCGACCGGCGGGTGGTCCACCTCGGCTCCTTCGCCAAGACGGCCCTGCCGGGCGCCCGGGTCGGGTACGTGGTGGCGGACCAGCTGGTGGCGGACGGGCAGGGCGGCACCGGGCTGTTCGCCGACCTGCTCGGCATGATCAAGAGCATGACCACGGTGAACACCTCGCCGATCGCCCAGGCCGTGATCGGCGGCGCGCTGCTGGAGCACGGCCACAGCCTGCGGGCCGCCAACACCGAGGTGGCCGCGCTCTACCGGCGCAACCTCGCGCTGGTGCTGGAGGGCCTGGCCCGGCGCTTCCCGCCCGGCTGCGGGGTGACCTGGAACGAGCCGCGCGGCGGGTTCTTCCTGGTGCTCACGGTGCCCTGCGTGGTGGACGACGCGCTGCTGGAGCGCTCCGCCTCGGAGTACGGGGTGATCTGGACACCGATGTCGCACTTCTACCCGGGGACGGGCGGGGAGCACCAACTGCGGCTCTCCGTCAGCCAGGTCGACCCGGCCACCGTCGACCGGGGGCTGGACGGGCTGGCCGCGCTGCTCGCCGCGCGGTCCTGACCGGCCCCGGAAGGGGGGCGTCCCGTCCGGGGCGCCCCCCCTTCCGGCCCGCTCCGACCCCCACGAGGGTAGGTTTCAGGCATGCTTGACTACCTCTCACGCACCATCGCCGCCTACGAGCACAGCGCCGACAAGTACGAGTCCGCCACCAAGGGCATGGTCCCGGACGAGGAGCTCGACCTCTTCACCGGGATGCTCCCCGATCCGGCCGGGCCGGTCCTGGACGCCGGGTGCGCCTTCGGCCGCGACACGGCCCTGCTGGCGGCCAGGGGCGTGGCGGTGACCGGCGTCGACCTGAGCGAGCCCTTCGTCGCCCGGGCCCGGGAGCTCCACCCCGGCCTGGACTTCCGGCGCATGGACGTGTGCGCGCTGGACCTCCCCGACGCCTCCTTCGCGGGCGTCTGGTCCCAGGCGACGCTGCTGCACCTCAGGGACGAGCACGTGGCGGCCGCGCTGGCCGAGTTCCACCGGGTGCTGCGGCCCGGCGGGGCGCTGTTCGTCAGCTTCAAGGAGGGGGAGGGCGAGGAGGAGTTCGTCGAGTCCTTCAGCGCCGACGCCGCCCGCTTCTTCCGCTACCAGACCGCCGACCGGGTCCGCGGCCTGCTGGAGGCGGCCGGCTTCACCGGGGCCGACGTCCGCGTCGTCAACGAGCGGCAGCGCTACGGCGCCGGGCACCGCGACCTCAACTGGCTGACCGCGTACGCCCGTACCGCCCCCTGAGCCGGCCGGGCCCGGCCCCCGAGCGAGCGTCACGTTCGGGTCGAAACAGGCCGTTTGCGGCCATCCCAATCGTCGGGCCCTGGAGCACCACCACGGATTTCGGCTGACGACCGGTCAATCTCGGCCGGAAATCCGTGCGTTGACCACATCGTTATTGAACGCCCCCTCGACACGTTGTTATGGTCACGAACTGTCGTGATCAAGTCAGCCACAAGGGGGCGATCATGGACGAGCCGAAGCCGCGTCCGGACGGCGCACGACCTCCGACGGGAGGCGACCGCACCCCGACCACCGGGGCGGACGGCGGCCCGGGGTGGTCCCTCGCCCCGGTCGCGATGCTGCGCCACGCGGGCTACCCGCTCTCGCTGCTGGACCGCGTCGTCGCCCCCTCGACCGCCCGGGCCGCCGACGCCGTCCTCGACCTGCGGGACGAAGCCGTCGAGCTGGGGCGGCGGTTGAAGGCCGACCTGCGCGCCGAGCGGGCCGGCACCCGGGGCGACCTCGCCTCCGGCGTCGGCATGCTCCGCCCCTTCCCGCCCGCCGACCTCGCCCGGCTCGAAGCCGAACTCGGCCCGGCCGCCCTGGACTCGGCCAAGCGCTACCAGGACGCGGTGCAGGCCCTGGACGGCCACTGGGAGGCCTTCGAGCGGGAGCACGGCGCCGCCCTCGCCGACGCCCGCCGGACCGTCGTGGACCTGTTCCGCGAACCCTCCCTCCAGCAGGTCCTGCTGCTGTCCAACGACGCCCGCTTCGAGGAGTTCACCGCCTGGCTCGCCTCCGGCGGCGCCGGGTCGGACGGCCACGTCAAGCGGATGACCGACCTGCTCGCCATGTACCTCCAGCGGGTCACCACCAAGAACGAGACCCACTCGCACTTCGGCCCCCTCGCCGTCGCCCGGACCGCACCGGAGGGCGCCGCCCCCGGCGTCGGCTGGTCCACCGGCCCGCTGCGCCGGATCGCCCTGCTCAGCCACTGGGCGGGCGAGGCGATGGCCGAGGTCTTCAGCGCCCGGCCGGAGGCCTTCGAGGCGGTGCGCCCCCGCCGGCGGCCCCTCGCCTTCGCCGAGGGCCCCGTCGTCCGGCTGTACGCGTTCGAGAGCACCACCGGCATGCCGGACGGCTGGCGCTTCGTCGCGGTGAAGGCCGACACCTTCGACGCCGACCGGTCCTGGCTCTGGGAGCACTGCGACGGCGAGCGCACGGTCGCCTGGCTGCGCGCCGCCTGGGCCGACCGCCCGGACCGCCCGGCCGACCGCGACTTCGACCGGGTGCTCGCCGAACTCGTCGACCAGGACTGGCTGATCGGCCGCCGGGAGATCCCGATCGGCGCCACCGACGTGCTGCGCGAACTCGCCGGTCAGCTCGCCGACGACTCCCCCGACCTCGCCGTGGTGCGCCGCTTCCAGGACGGGCTGCGCCGCTTCGCGGAGGGCCCGACGGAGCGGCGCGCGGCCCTGCTCGGCGAGCTCAAGCAGGCCTTCGAGGAGGTCACCGGCTCCGCCGCCAACCGCTCCGAGGGCCGGCACTACGCGGACCGGAGCATCCTCTACGAGGAGGCGTACAGCCCGGTCAGGGACGTCGTCCTCGGCCCCGACGTCGCCGCCCTGATCGGCCGCGAGCTGTCCGTGGTCTACGACCTGACGCTGCTCGTCCCCCGGCTGCGCGTCCGCCGCGAACTGGACATCCTGCACCGCTGGACGGCACGGCGCTTCGGCACCGGCACGCCCGTACCGCTGCCGGACTTCTACGCCGCCTTCTTCGCCGACAAGCCGCTGCTCGCCGCCGAGTGCGAGGAGGTGGACCGGGAGATCGCGGCGCTCGACCGGGAGGTCGTCGACCTGCTGCTGGACGGCGCCGAGGACGGCCGCTCCGAGAGCGTCGTCGACCGGGCCCGGCTGGAGGAGCTGCTCGCCCGCCACCCCGACACCCCGCCCGCGCTGTGCAACCCGGACGTCATGCTCGCCGCGCCGGACGCCGCCGCGATCGGCCGCGGCGACTTCCTCGCCGTGGTCGGGGACTGCCACGCCGTCCGCGAGGCGCTCACCCACTCCAGCTTCGCCTCGATGCTCCAGGCCGAGGCGCCCGAACTCCTCGACGCGGTCCACGACCGCTACCGGGGGCTGCTCGACGAGGACGAGGTGCTGGTCGACCTCTCCCGCTCGCACCCCGACAAGACCGGCGCCCAACTCACCTACCCCTGCCCGGACCTGGAGGTGTACGGGCTCTCCCCGAAGGCCCGCGGCGACGTCCTCCAGCCCGGCGCGCTGTACCTGGTGGCCACCGCCGACCGGCTGGAGCTGCGCGCCCACGGCCTGGCCGGCCGGCTCAAGCTGCTCGCCCCGCTGGCGGGCGGCCCCAGCATCCGCCAGGACCCGCTCTCCCCGTTCGCCTTCCCCCGCCACTTCGGCGGTGTCGGCGTCCGCGACCGGGACCGCGACCACGTGCCCCGCATCCGCTGCGGCCGGATCGTGCTGCACCGGGAGCGCTGGCGCGTCCCCGCCGAGGCCCTGCGCGGCTGGAGCCCCGGCGTCCACCGCTCCAAGGGCGACGCCCCGGAGTTCGCCGCCGCCCGCCGGCTGCGCCGCGAACTCGGCCTGCCGCGCCGCGGCTTCCTGAAGATCCCCGGCGAGCCGAAACCGGTCTACGTCGACTGGGAATCCCCCCTCATCGTCCGGCAGGTCTTCCGGCTCGCCCGGAAGACGGCC
Organism: Kitasatospora sp. NPDC057518; assembly: GCF_042802075.1. Classification (NCBI taxonomy): domain Bacteria; kingdom Bacillati; phylum Actinomycetota; class Actinomycetes; order Kitasatosporales; family Streptomycetaceae; genus Kitasatospora; species Kitasatospora sp. NPDC057518. The sequence continues at coordinate 12,238 of NZ_JBHVEU010000154.1, read as the reverse complement.
GCCGCTCTGGAGTTCAGCGAAATGCTCCCCGCCCCGGAGCACCTCTGGCTCGACATCGACGGAGAACGTCACACCAGCGAGCTGCGCTGTGCGGTCTTCTCGCGCCGTCCCCACTGAGTGCTCCACGTCGAGGACCCCACGCCCTCACCGACCGAAGGCACCGCCATGACCAAGAGCTGCATCGTCCAGTTGCCCTTCCCCTCCAGCCACGACCCCGACCCGAACCTCGCCCGCTACTACGACGACTACGACCGGCGCTTCCGGGCCATGCTGCCCGAGTACTTCATCCCGACCGACGGCCTGTGGGAGATGCCGCTCTGGGTCGCCCACCTGACCGCCCTGCTGAACACCGCGGGCCTGGACTCCGTCTTCCGCGACCTGTCCAGGACCCCGGCCGAGCCGGAGCACTGCGCCGAGCCGCTGCTGGAGGCGACCGCCCCCGGCGACCTGGTCCTGATGTCCCCGCTCGCCCAGAACCTCCGGCTCGCGCTGGAGGTGGCCAAGCGGCTGGAGCACGCCGGCCGGCGCGTCGTCCTCGGCGGCAACATGGCCCCGCTCGCCCCCGACGGCGCCGTGCACGCCGTGCACCGCGGCCAGCTCGACGCCACCTTCGTACGCCGGCTCGTCGAACTCGCCTCCGGGTCCGGCGGCAGCCTGGAGAAGCCGCTGCTGCCCGGGCTGGTGTCCGACCGGATCACCTGGGCGCCGGACTACCGCCACCTCGGCGGCTACCAGGGCCGGGTCCCGCTGCTGCGGCTCAACGCCAGCCACGGCTGCCTGTACCAGTGCTCGTTCTGCGGCGACGCCTGGAGCAAGCAGCTCACCCTGGTCGCCAAGGACGCGCTCGCCCAGGAGGTCGACGAGCTGACCAGCCGGTTCCCCGACACCCGGCTCTTCTACATCGGCGACAAGACCTTCGGCCAGTCCCGCGAGGCCGTCGGCAACCTGCTGGACGTCTTCCGCGACCGCCCCGGCTACCGCTTCATCGTGCAGACCCACGTGATGCAGGTGAAGGAGTGGATCGTCGAGGCCATGCTCGAACTCGGCGTCGTCGCCGTGGAGCTCGGCTTCGAGTCGGCCGACTCGCAGATGCTCAAGCGCCTCAACAAGCTCTCCCGCGGCCTGGACGACTACACTTCGAAGATCCGTCAACTCAGCGACGCCGGGCTGAAGATCGTCCTCAACATGATGGGCGGCCTGGACGAGGAGACGGAGGCCGCGCACGGCCAGACCGTCAGCTGGATGCGGGAGAACGAATCGGCGCTGTGGCTCTTCAACCTCTACAACTTCGTCCCGTACCCGCTCACCCCGGACTTCCCCAGGCTGCGCGAGCGCATCTTCAACTGGGACTTCGCGGACTGGCGGGAGGACGCCCCGGTCGTCTACCGGCCCCGGCACCTGTCCCCCGAGGACAGCTGGGACCTGTTCCAGGAGAAGATCGCCGCGGCGCACGCCATCATCCGCGACCCGCTGCCCGCCGCCCCGGCCTCCGCCGTACCCGGCCTGTCCGTCACGCCCGCCGCGCAGGAGAACTGACATGACCGAGCTCCCCGACTTCGAAGCCCTCCGCACCAGCGTCAAGCCGGAGGACTTCGAGCAGGACCCGCTGCCCGGCTGGGCCGGCGTCGGCACCCTCTTCGGCGCCCCCACCACCACCGCCGACCAGGTGGACGTGGGCGAGACGGGCTGGGTGGTGTCCGGCGTTCCCTACGACGCCACCGCCAGCTCCCGGCCCGGCGCCGCCGAGGGGCCGCGGGCGGTCCGCCAGGCCAGCCTGGTCTTCTCCAGCTACCTCACCAGCCTCGGCCAGTGGCGGATGCTGGACACCCGCACCGGGCAGACCTTCCGCTACCACGCGCCCCGCGTCGCGGACGCCGGAGACCTCCACATCTACCCGACGGACACCGTCAAGACCTTCCAGGCCGTCGCCGCCGAGAGCCGCCGGCTCAGCCAGAACGCCCCGCGGCTGATCTTCCTCAACGGCGACCACTCCTGCACCTTCCCCACCTTCGCCGGCTTCCGCGCCGGCCGGCTGGACCGCGGCGCCGGCCGGGTGGGGTTCATCAACATCGACCACCACTTCGACTTCGGCAACTGGAGCACCCTGCACGGGCCGCTCTACCACGGCTCCAACTCCCGCCGGATCAGCGAGATCCCGCAGATGCGCCCGGAGGACATCGCCTTCGTCGGGGTCGGGGACGTGACCAAGTACGACCAGTTCCGCGGCCTGCTGGACAGCGGCTTCCACGTCGTCCCCGGCTCCCTGATCACCCGGGACGGCGCCGCCGCGGCCCTGCGCCCCGTCATCGAGGAACTCGGCTCGCGCTGCGACACCGTCTACGTCTCCCTCGACATCGACGTGCTCGACAGTGCCGCGGCGACCGGCACCGGGCACGTCACCATGGGCGGCATCGGCATCGGCGACCTCCTCGACGTCTACGAGGAGCTGCGGGCGCTGCCCGTCGGCGCCGTCGACATCGCCGAGATCGCGCCCCGCTACGACCCGTCCGGCGGCACCGCGCAGATCGCCGCCCGGCTGCTCTTCGAGTTCCTGTTCCGCACCGAGGTCGCCCCGGCCGAACTCGCGCCCTGGGCCCCCGGCACCCCCTCCGCACCCCTGGAGCACCGGTGAGATTCACGCCCCACGAAGCGCAGTTCGACTGTACCCCGCTGGTCTCCGGGGCCCCCGCCGAGCGCGAGCGGGCGCTGGAAGCCCTCGCCGCCGGAGCCGTCGAGGTCATCCACCGGACCGGCTACGCCGTCTTCCGGATCGGCCGGCTGCGGCTCGGGGTCGAGGAGAGCCGCCGGCTGTCCACCGGCATCGTCGAGCGCGTCCGCACCGCGCTGATCGCCCGCGGCGCCCCCGCCCGGATGCGGCTGGAGGTCGACAAGGCGCAGCAGACCTACGTCCCCGAGGGCTACACCACCCGGACCCTGCTGCCCCACCACGACGGCCAGCACTGCTCGTACCTGACGCCCAGCCTCCAGGACGCCTCCGACTGGGACCCGGCCCAGCGCACCTACGGCGACTCCGGGTACACCACCACCGCCGCGCACAAGATGTACCAGGGCATCTTCCTGCCCGAGGTCGGCGAGGGGCTGAGCGTCACCACGTACTACGACTGGCTCGGCGTGATCGACGAGGTGCTGGAGCGGCGCGGCATCGACCGGGGCGACGACCCGGTGGCCGGCGCGGCCCGCTGGCTCGGCGGCAACCTGCGCCGCGGCCTGGAGCGCCAGCCCGAACACGGCTGCGCCTACCCGTCGGTGGGCGCCATGCTCGGGCTGGAGGAGACGTTCTGGCACGGCCTGTCCTTCCACCACAGCGAGGCGGACCTGTCCAAGGAGGAGCGGCGGCGCTACCCCGCCGCCGTGCCGCTGGCCCGCGAGTGCGCCTGCGGCGAGTGCCGGGGCGAGGCGGCCCGGCTCTTCTGCCACCAGCTGCTCATGGCCACCGGCCTGACCTGGGCGCGGTTCCGCCGCCGCTGGGAGGTGCTCGCCCCGGGCGAGCACTGCGACCTGCTGCTCGGCCACAACCTGACCATGCTGCACGGCGGCCTGGCCGGCGGCGCGGGGCGGATCATCGAGCCGCTCTGCCTGGTCGTGGACGAGCCGTCCGGCCCCGAGTACGAGCGCTGGCTGGCCGCCTCCTGGCGGCGCACCCTGCCCGGGGCCCGCTGATGCGGAGGAGCCTGCCGGTGCGGGGGGCCCTGTCGGCGCGGGGATCCCGGCCGGCGCGGGGATTCCGGTCGGCGTGGAGGTCCCGCTGATGCGGGGGGCGCCCGCGACCCTGGCCACCCCGGTCGACCTGCACCTGCACACCCGGCACTCGGACGGGGACGAGGCGCCGGCCGACCTGGCGAGGCGGTGCGTCGAGGCCGGGCTGCGGGTCGCCGCCGTGACGGACCACAACACCCTCGCGGGCGTCGCCGCCTTCGAACGGGCCGCCGCCGGGCGCCTCACCGTCGTCCCGGCCTGCGAGATCACCACCACCTGGCGCGGCGAGGAGACCCACTGCCTCGCCTACTTCGTCGACCCCGGCGACGAGGCGTTCCGGCAGCGGATCGGACGCCTCCACGACGCCGAACTGGCCTGGTGGCGCACCTGGACCGACCGGGCGCACGCCCTCGGCGTGCCGATCGCCCGGGCCGACGTCGAACGGCGCCTCGGCGGCGACCGGGTGGCCTACGTCAACGACTACCTGGCCCTGCTGCTGGAGGCCGCCGGGGACGACCCCCGGTTCGCCCCGTACGCCGACGGCGACGACCGGTTCGCCCGCCTCATCGTCGACTGGTGCCGCCCGGGCCGGCCGCTGCACGTCGAACACCCCGTCAACCCCGACCTGGTGGACGTGCTGTCCTGGATCGAGCGGGCGGGCGGCGTCGCCGTCCTCGCCCACCCCGGCCCGCACACCGCCGGCCTGGACGCCCCGCGGTGCGCCGAACTGCTGGCGCCGCTGCGGGCGGCCGGCCTGGCCGGACTGGAGGTGTGGACCAGCTGGCACACCCCGGCCGACAGCGCCCGGCTCGCCGAGGCCGCCGGGCGGCTCGGCCTGGTCGCCACCGCCGGGTCCGACTACCACGGGGTGCGGGTCAAGCCCTGGGCGCCGAGCCCCGGCCTGCTGCCCGCGCTCCCCGCCGACCCGCTCGCCGTCCTGGACGCCCTGCACGACCGCCGTCCGCCCGTCCACTCGATCCCCCAGGTGAGGCCGTGACCACCGTCAACGATCCCCGGACCGCCGCCGAGCCCGGGGTGCGCGTCCCCTGGCAGCTCGCGCCGGTCGTCGTGCTCCGCCAGGCCGGCTTCCCGATGGAGCTGCTCGCGCCGCTGGCCGACCCGGCCGCCACCGAGGAGGCCCGGGAGCTCGTCGCCCACGGGCAGCGGCTGAAGGAGCTGGCCGACGCGTTCAAGGCCGCCCTGCGCCGCCACCCGGTGCCCGGCGCCGCCCGGCTGTCCTCCCCCGCCGGGTTCCTGCTGCCCGTCCCCGAGCCCGAGCTGGCCGCCGCGGCCGCCGCCGTGCCCGCCGAGGAGGCCGCCGTCCTGCGCGCCTACCAGGACGCCGCCCGGCACTTCGCCGAGGAGCAGACCCGGTTCGCCGCCCGGCACCAGGACCGCCTCGACCGGGCCGGGGCCGCCGTCGTCGAGGCCTTCGGCGACGAGCGGCTGCGGCAGGTCCTGCTGCTCTCCAACGACTCCGCCTACCCCACCTTCGCCGCCTGGCTCGACGCCCACGACGGCGCGACCGGGCGGCGAACCCGCAAGATGACCGACCTGCTCACCATGTACCTCCAGCGGGTCACCACCAAGAACGAGACCCACTCGCACTTCGGCCCCTTCACCCCCGGCCGGGTCGGCACCGCCCCCGGCATCACCTGGTCCGGCGAGCGGGAGCTGGAACGGCGCGCGCTGTTCAGCCACTGGGCCGCGGAGAAGCTCGCCCAGAGCGCCGCCGCCGTCCCCGGCCTGCTCGACCACGCCCGCCCCCGGCGCCGCCCGCTGTCCTTCCTGCGCGACGGCCGGATCGACCTCTACGCCTTCACCACCCGCGACGGCCTGGACACCGACTGGGACTTCCAGCACCTCGGCGGGCGCCCGGTCGAACCGTACGAGGCCTGGCTGTGGCAGCACTGCGACGGCGAACGCACCCTGAGCGAACTGCGGCAGGCCTGGCAGGACGAGCAGCGCTGCCCCGTCCCCTTCGACGAGGTGCTCGCCGGACTCGCCGAGCGCGAATGGGTGGTCGTCGAGTTCGAGATCCCGATCGGCGACCACCGGCCGCTGGCCGCCCTGCGCGAGCAACTGCTCGCCGCCCCCGCCCCGCTGGCCGACCCGCTGCTCACCGCGATCGACGGCTTCGAGGCCGACCTGACCCGCTTCGCCGCCCTGCCGCTGCCCGAGCGCGCGGCCGCGCTCGCCGAGAGCAAGGCCCGGTTCGAGCAGCTGACCGGCGGCCCCGCCAACCGCAACAGCGGCCTGCACTACGCCGACCGCAGCATCCTGTTCGAGGAGGCCCGCGGCCGCCCCGCCGACCTGACCGTCGGCCCGGACCTCGCCCGCTTCATCACCGACGAGCTGTCCATCGTGTACGAGACCGTGCTGGCCGGCCCGCGCCTGCGGATGCGGCGCGAACTGGTCATCCTCACCCGGTGGGTGGCCGACCGGTTCGGCCCCGGCGTGGAGATCCCGCTGGACGTCCTCTACGCCGAGTTCTTCCGCGACCGCGACGCCATCGCCCGCGATTGCCTTGCCGTCGAGGCCGAACTCGCCGAACTGGACCGGGAGATCGGCGCCGCCCTGCTCGGCGAGGCCGCCACCGACCCGGACCGCTCCGAGGTCGTGGTCGACCGGGAGCGGATGGCCGCCGTCCTCGCCGCCCAGCCGAGCAGCCCGCCCGCCGTCTGCGACCCGGACATCCTGTTCGCCGCGCGGAGCCGGGAGGACCTGGCCGAGGGCCGGTTCACCGCCGTCATCGGCGACTGCCACGCGGTGCGGGAGGTCATCACCCACACCAGCTTCGGCCCACTGATCCAGGAGCACACCCCCGAACTGCTCTCCGAGGTGTACCGCGGCTACCAGTCCCTGCTCGCCGACGACGAGGTGCTCGCCAACCTGTCCCGCGGCCACCCCGACAAGTCCTCCACCCAACTCGTCTACCCCTGCCACGACCTGGAGGTCTACGGCCGCTCCGCGCAGTCCCGCGACCGGGTGCTGCAGCCCTCCCAGCTCTACCTGGTGCTGCGCGACGGCCGGCTGGAGCTGCGCGCCCACGGCGTCGAGGGCCGGCTGCGCCTGATGGCGCCCCCGGCCGGCGGCCCGAGCATCCGGCAGGACCCGCTCTCCCCGTTCGCCTTCCCCCGCCACTTCGGCGGCGCCGGACTGGACGCCCCCGACCTGGCGCACATCCCGCGCATCCGCTGCGGCCGCGTCGTGCTGCAGCGCGAGACCTGGCGCATCCCCGCCGCCCGGCTGCGCGACACCGCCGCCTTCGGCCGCCAGACCGGCCGGGACGACGCCGCGCTGTTCGTCGCCGCCTGCCGGCTGCGCGCCGAGCACCGGCTGCCCCGGCACGTCTTCGTCAAGGTCCCCGGCGAGCCCAAGCCGGTCTACGTCGACTGGGAGTCCCCGCTGCTGGTCCGGCAGCTGGGCCGGCTGGCCGCCCGCGCCGAGGGCACCCTGGAGGTGTCCGAGATGCTGCCCGCCCCCGACCAGCGCTGGCTGGACGTGGACGGCCGGCGGTACACCAGCGAACTGCGCTGCGCCGTCTTCTCGGCCGGGAACCCCGCCGCGGAGCCGCGCGGGTGAGCACCGACACCGCCGTCCGCCCCTCCTCCGGCTACCACCGGGTCCTCGGCGCCGCCGCCTCCTCCGCGGTCGGCGACGGCATGCGCTTCGCCGCGCTGCCGCTGCTGTCCACCGCGGTGCTGGACGACGCCTTCCAGGTGTCCGCCGTCACCGCCGCGACCACGGTGCCCTGGCTGCTGTTCGCCCTGCCCGCCGGGGCGTACGCCGACCGCTTCGAGCGGCGCCTGCTGATGGTCCTCGCCGACCTGCTGCGCGCCGCGGTGCTGGCGCTCACCGTCCTGCTGCTCGCCGCCGACCGGCTGACCTTCTGGCCGCTGCTCACCTCCGCGTTCCTGCTGGGCGTCGGCGAGGTGCTGTTCGACTGCGCGTCCTTCGCGCTGCTGCCGAGCGTCGTGCCCAAGGACCGGCTGGAGTCGGCGAACGGCCGGCTCTTCGCCGTCCAGACCGTCGGGCGCGACCTGCTCGGGCAGGTCGTCGGCGGCGTGCTGTTCACGGTCGGCCGGGCCGTCCCGCTGGTGATCGACGCGGTCTCCTTCCTGGCCTCCGCGCTGCTGCTGCGCGGCGTGCGCGGGCCGGTGCCCGAGTCCGGGCCTGAATCCGGGCCTGCCGCCGAACCCGGGCCGGGCACCGGGAAGCCCCGCCTGCTGGCCGACATCCGCGAGGGCGTCGCCTTCGTCCTCCGCGATCCGCTGCTGCGCGCCCTGACCGTCTCCGCCGGGGTCATCAACGCCGTCTACCTGGGCCAGATCGCCGTCTTCGTGATCCTGGTCCGCGAGGTGCTGGAACTCCCGGACGCCGCGTACGGGGCGCTGCTGGCCGCCGGGGCGGTCGGCGGCGTGATCGGCGGCGCGGTCGCCGGCCGGCTCAGCAAGGCCGTCGGCCGGGTCCCCGCGCTGGTCGGCAACCTGGCCCTGATGGGCGCCGCCGGCCTGGCGGTGGCCGCCACCGACCGGGTCCCCGTGGTCGCCGTCGCCTACGGCGTCACCGGCTTCGCCCTGATGGTCTGGAACGTCGTCGCCGTCTCCCTGCGCCAGACGATCATCCCGGACCGGATGCTCGGCCGGGCCACCGGCGTCTACCGGCTCTTCGCCTGGGGCACCATGCCCCTCGGCGCGCTGGTCTTCGGCCGGGTGAGCGCCTCGGCCGGGCCGCGCACCGCCTTCGCCCTCGGCGGCGTGGTCACCCTGCTGACCTGCCTGCCGATCGCCTACGCCCTGCTGAGGGACAGCAGGGTGACCGACCGTCGCAAGACCACCGAGGATGCACCATGAGTGAGCGTTTCGCCGTACTGGACCGACTGGCCGGACAGTGGGGCCTGAGCGGCCTGGAACTCGTCGGCAAGGGACTGGAGTTCACCGTCTTCCGGGCCCGGGCCCGGGACGGCGAACCGGTCGCCGTACGGCTCGCGCACCACCGCTTCGACTCCAACGCCAACGACCCGCACGTGGACACCCGCGCCCTGCTCGTCCAGGAGCACGCCATCGCCCGGCACCTGGCCGAACACGGCCTGCCCGTCGCCCGCGCCCGGGAACTCGTCCTCGCCGACGACCCCGACTCCCCCGACGTGCTGCTCTCCGACTACGTCCCCGACGACGGCACCCCGCTCGACTCCCACGCCCTCGGCCGGCTCCTCGCCCGGCTCCACCAGGGACCCCCGCCGCCACTGCACCCCGTCGCCGCCGAGGGCGGCACCACCGCCGAGGTCCTCACCACCCGGATAGGCCGCCGCTGGGCCGAACTCGCCCGCCTCGTCGCCGACTGGCCCGAGCCCCCGGCCCCCGACCTGCTCGCCCGGCACCTCTCCCCCCTCACCGGGACCAGCCTCCTCCACCTCGACGTCCGCAGCTCCAACATCCGCCGCCACCAGGGCCGCACCACCGCCCTCCTGGACTGGTCCAACGCCCTCCTCGGCACCCCCGCCCTCGAGTTCGGCCGCCTCGCCGAATACGCCCGCTACCCCGAGAACGACCTCGACCTCCCCGCCCTCCGCGCCGGCTACGCCACCCTCGCCCCCGTCCCGGCCGAGGACGACCCCACCCTCCTCGCCTGCCGCCTCGACGCCGCCCTGATGCTCGCCCTGGTCTTCCTCTCCGAAGCCCCCGACCCCACCCGCGGCCCCACCGCCGCCACCCACGCCCGCGCCCTCGCCGAGCGCCTCAGCCGCCTGTAACCGCCGACGACGGCGACCCATTGCCTGCGACTGGTGCCGCCTGATATCGCCGCTTGCCCACCAAGACACCGCGAGGCCCCACTGACCTAAGATCAGTGGGGCCTCGCAGTCACCTCAGGAGATTTCCCTCAGCCACGCCCAGTCGCCCTGACGGGTTCGCAGTCGCTCGACAGCCTGCTCAATGCATTCGTCAAGGCTGGAGGATTCAGCCCGGATGAACCCTTGATCTCCAAGAACCCTTCCGGACATGACCACCGTCCACGGGTCCCCGCCGTCCGCCATCCTCTCGTCATCCACCTTAAGGATTACGGTGACGCCGGCGCGGCCTAGGCCCTCCATCAGCTTTTCGATGTTCATGTCAGGCCATCCCTAGTATCCCCTCAAGGCCGCCACAATATCGGCAATATCGTGAAGCTGGCCCTTTCCGACCGCGTCGATGACACTGCGCAGGTCCTGGGCCGTGCCCGGGCCACTGGTGATGCTGTTGCGCTCCATCAGCTTCTCGACGACCGCCTGCGCCGTCCGCTTGTTCCCGTTGTTGAACATGTGACTTCCCGCGATATCCCGGATAACGACCGCGGCCTTCTCCCAGAAGCTGTTGTAGCGACTCGCATTGACCAGCATGTTTTCAGGAGAGCCACTCAGGAGCGTCTCTCCACCGAATTCACGGTTGAGCTGAGCAATCTCGTCGGGAGTAACGCCCGACTTGAAGCCACCGAGATCACAGGCCGGAGCGGCGTTATGCACAAGCACCGGCGTATCGCCTGCCACCACATAGTACGTGTGGAGGTCGTCGACGGTGAGGTTGTAGGCGGGCTGGAGGGTGTTCCAGTGCCGGACGTCCTCGATACGTTGGGGCCGGCCAGCCGGGTCACGCAGGTCGTCGCCGGGCTTGAGGTCGACGGCGTCGGTCCACTGCTTCTGGCTCTCGGACCAGAAGGGGTGGTGGTCGGTGCTGGTCAGGGACTTCCCGGCACCCAGCGAGATATCCGTGAAGTCACGGTCGTTGGGGCCGTAAATGGTCGCCGAGACCCGACGGGAGCCGGTCAGTCCGATCGTCGGATCGGTGGCGAGGACCTCGTCGCCGATCCGAACCGTCTCAATGGCGCGGGTGGATCCGTCGGCCATCAGGACTCGGGTGCCGGCCGCAAAACTATTCGGCAGCGGGCAGACAGGAGGGAGACGGGTGACGAGCTTCTGGATGAACTCGACGGCCTTCTCGCCCCAGGACCCGAACTTCTTGGCCCACTGGGCGAGCTTGGCGATGGCGGCGCCGTCGCCGATGAAGGGGATCGCGCCGATGCAGGAGGTGAGGGCCTCGGTGGTGCGGCCCTCGACGGCGTAGTAGGCGCAGTTGACGAGGTCGGCGATGTCGGCGAGACCGGGGGCGATGACGCCGCCCGCGCCGCCGATGACGTCCAGAGTGAGGTGGACGCTCTCGGAGAAGAGGTGGTAGAGGTAGCTGACGTTGTCGCTGTCCTCCTTCGCCTTCTTGATCTCCTCCTCGATCCCGGCGATCGCGTCCTGCTTCTCCTTCTCGGCCTGGGCCTGCTTCTCGGCCTCCTTGCGCTCGGCCTCCAGCTTCGCGAGCCGGGCCTTCTCCTCGGCGTCCCGCTTCACCTCGTAGCTGGCGTGGGCGTCGTCGGCGGCGGTCTGGGCGGCCTGGGCGTCCTTGCCGGCCGCCTCGGCGGAGGCCCGGGCGGCGGACGCGGACTCGTTCGCCTGAATCGCGGACCATCGGGCCTGTCGGGCCGACTGGTCGGCCTGGTTGGCGGAGTAGACGGCCTTGGCGGCGTCGCGGTTGGCGGAGGCCTTGGCGGCGTTGGCGGTCTTCGCGGCCGCGGCGGCCTTGGTGGCGTCGGCCTGGGCGGCGTCGGCGGCGGCCTGGGCCTTGGCGACGTGCTGGGCTGCGGTGTCGGCCGACGCCTTGGCGGTGGCCTCGTAGCCCCTGGCCTCGTCGGCGACGCCGCGGGCGTAGGCGGCGGCGGCCTGGGCCGTGGCGGCGTTCTTCTGGGCGGTCGCGGCGACGGCGGTGGCCTCGGCGATCAGGCCCTTGATGTCGGCGACGTGGACGGCGGTGAGCCGGTCCTTCTGCTGAGCTGTGTACTGGCCCTTGGCGATGAAGGCGCGCAGGTCCTGCACGGGGCCTTCGAGGGCGACCTTCGCCGCGGCCTTGAGCTCGGGCTCGGTGGCCGGGGCGTCCTCGAGCCGGGTGGCGGTCAGGCGGTCGTCGGCGGCCTGCGCGTCGGCCAGACCCTTGCCGAGGAAGTCCCGCAGCGCGGCGGGGGTGTTGACCCGCAGCGCGGCGTCGGCGGCCGCCTTGACGGCGGGACCGGCCTTGTCGCTGAGCCGGGTGATCGTCAGCCGGTTCTCCGGCGCCGCGGCCTCGTACTGGCCGCTGTTCAGGAACGCGCCGACCTGGGTCCGGTCGCCCTGGAGCACGGTGTAGGCGGCGTCGCGGACCGCGTTGTTCCCCGAGTCGGTGTAGACCTCGACGGCACGGTCGTGTGCGTCGCGGTCGTCAGCTTGCTTACGTCCGGTCTTGAGGTACGAGAGCACTGCGGTGTCCGGGCCGGTGAGGGCCGCTTCGGCAGCCTCGGATCCCCAGGAGCCTGAGATCTTGCGGGAGATCAGGGCGAGCTTGCGGCCATCGGTGGCGACCTGCGCCGGCGTGGCGCCGGGCTGGTTGGCCAGCTGGGCGAGGCGGTCGGCCTCGGCCTTCGCCTGCTGGACCTGCTGGGCGGCCTGGTCGGTCTGCGCCTGCTT
>NZ_JBHVEU010000153.1:0-17936 GCF_042802075.1 Kitasatospora sp. NPDC057518 | reverse complement strand
GGTCCGGGGGCGTGGTCGTGCGGTCAGACGGTGGCGGCCTGCTCAGCGGCCTGCTCGGCAGGCTGCTCGTCGGTGCCGGAGGTGTTCTCCCGGGGGGTCGGGAGCACGGCCATGATCACGCCGGAGATCACGATGGTCGCCGCCCAGGCGAGCCCGTACTTGCCGACGAAGGTGCCGGAGAACGGGCCGGCGAACCAGTCGCACTTGGTGAAGGCGAGCCCGGCCAGCAGCGCGAGCACCCAGGAGACCATCGCCTGCCAGCAGAAGCCGCCCGTGTACCAGTAGCGGCTCTTCCTGCTGGTGTCCATGAGCGCGGCGGCGTCGTAGCGCACCGCGCGCGAGCGGCGCCGGTACATGTCCACCGCGTAGACGCCGATCCAGGCCGAGAAGGAGACGGCGAGCAGGATCAGGAAGGTGATGAACGAGCCCAGGAAGCTCTTGGCGACCAGCATCAGCAGCAGGCCGCCGACCAGCGAGATCACGGCGTTGATGCTGACGGCCATGGCGCGCGGCAGCTTCACGCCCATGGTCTGCGCGGTGAAGCCGGCCGAGTACATGGAGAGGCTGTTGATCAGCAGCATGCCCACGATCGCGGTCAGCAGGTAGGGCACGGCCAGCCAGGTCGGCAGCAGGTCGCCGAGGAAGGAGACCGGGTCCGCGGCCTCGGCCAGGCCGGGCGAGGCCACCGCCATCACGGCGCCCATCAGCACCATCGGCACCATGACCAGGCCGGCGCCGGAGACCGTGACGCCGACGATCTTCCGGCCGGAGGCGGCGTGGGGCAGGTAGCGGGCGAAGTCCGGGCCGGTGGGGACCCAGCTGATGCCGCCGGCCGCGATGGTGCCGATGCCGGCGATCATCATCGCGGTGGTGCCCGCGGGCTTGGAGAAGACCTCGCTCCAGTTCATGGTCGCGACCAGGTAGCCCAGCACGAGCACGCTGAAGACCCCGAAGAGGTACGTCGACCAGGTGTTGCAGACGTTCAGCGCCTTCCGGCCCATGCCGGAGACCAGGAAGGTGCAGGCGACGAAGGCGAAGAGCGTGATCACGATCAGCGCGGTGTTGCTCTTGACGCCGAAGACCAGGTCGAGGACGGTCAGCACGGCGTAGGCGCCGGTGACGGCGTTGATCGTCTCCCAGCCGAACCGGGCGATCCAGAGGATCGCGCCGGGGAAGAGGTTGCCGCGCACCCCGAAGGTGGCCCGGGAGAGGGTCGCGCCCGGGGCTCCGCCCCACTTCCCGGAGACCGACAGCACGCCGACCATGCCGAACGAGATGAGGGCGGCGCACGCGGCGACGACCAGGACCTGCCAGAAGTTCAAGTGGTTGAACACCACCAGGGCCGCACCCATGGTGAGGAGCAGGACGCTGATGTTCGCCGCGACCCAGGTCGGGAAGAGCTCGCGGACTCTGCCCCGGCGCTCGTGGTCGGGGACAGGCTCAATGCCGCGGGTCTCGATCGCGCCGTCGTTGGCGTCGGTGGACGGATTGTCCATGAGGGTGGCTCCGTGCGTGTGAAGCGGGAGGTAAATCGGTCAAATAAGATATTTGTGGAACTCTTCGCGCGTAGCGGGAGTCGAATCATCCTACTTTGTTCTGAGGGCAAAGCGGTTGGCGCGGGTGCTCGCCGGCGGCCGTCGGCGCACCCGTCTCCTGGGCCGCCTCCCGGACCCTCGGCCGGTCCACCCGGAAAACCCTGCGACCGCGGGGGCGGCCGGCCTGTTGAATGGCCCGCATGTCCAGTGCACCGCACAGCCCGGCCGAAGCCGTCGACCACCTCCTCGCCGAGCTCGCCCCGCTCGCCCACCCCGCCCGGATGCGGCGCCTCGCCGCCTGGACGAAGGAACGGGCAGCGGAGGGACCGAACGAGGGCGACGGGCCGGAGCCGTTCGGCCCGCTGCTGGCGGAACTCGACAAGCGCGGCGCCTACGGTCGAGGGCTGGCCGGAGTCGCCGCCACGATCGCCGGGGACGGTGCCTTCGTCGCCGCGCGGCTCACCGATCCCGACCCGGCGGTCAGCCGCCAGGCCCTGAAGGCCGCACTCCACCTGCCGGTCGCGGACGAGCTGCTGGCCGCGGCGATGGCCGACGCGCCCGCCGTCCTGCGCCACCGGCTCACCACCTTGATCGTCGCCCGCGGGCGCACCGCGCTGGCGGAGCGGCTGCTGCTCCCCGTGCGGCAGGCGTGGGGGGACGCGGCGGCGGCCCGGCTGCTGCCGGGCTGCGGGCCCGAGACCGTCGCCCGGTACCTGCCAGGGCTGTTCCTCGCCGTGACGCACTGGAACACCCTGGCCCGCCGCCACCCCGACCTGCTGCTGGACGAGGTGGCCCGCCAGCTCGCCGAACTGCCCGAGCCGGCCCGCCCCGCCTGGTGGCAGCGCAACGCGGACGTCCTGGCGGCCGCCGCAGGGCACCGACCGGAGCGGGTGCTGGACCTGCTGGAACGCCACTGCCCCACGTGGTTGCCGCAGCCGGTGCAGGGGTGCCTGGGCCGGCTGCTGACCGCCGCGCCCGGCCGGACCATCCGGTTGATCACGCCGCCCGAACGCGCGGCCACCGCGTCGATCTCCCGCAGCGCGCTGACCCGGGTCGCCCGGTTCGACCCGCCCGAGCTGCCGGACCTCGGCCGGGCCTGGAGCACCGCCCCGATCTGGCTCGCCCGGCTGCTGCGCGCCCTGCCGCCGTCCCGGCGCGAGGCGTTCTACGACCTCGTCACCGCGGACCGGGACCTCGGCCGCAGCGAGCTGTCCGGGGCCGTGCTCGACGCGCTGCCCCGCCGACGGGCGCAGGCCGAGGCCCGGCGGATGGCCGCGCAGGCCGCCGAGCGCGGCGCCGCGTGGTCGGTCGTGCTGGCCCACGTCGCCCACCTGCCGGTGGCCGAGGCCCGGCCGCGGCTGCTCGCCGCCACCCGGCGACCGGCCGCGGAGGACCGGGCGCTGGCCTACCCGCTGCTGGTCCGCAACGCGGCCCGGTCGGGCGAGCCTGCCGCCGTCGGCGAACTCCTCGACGACCTGCTGCGGCTGCGCAACGAGCAGGATCCGGTCCGCTCCCCGGCGCTGGTCGCGCTGGCCGAGGTCCCGCCCGCGCTCTTCCGGGGGGAGGCGGCGGCCGCCGCCCTCGGCCGGATCGTCACCGACGCCGTCGAGGCCCGGGACACCTCCTGGCAGACCCGCGGAGCGCTCTCGCACCTCGCCCTCGCCGTCCTGCGGGAGCACGCGGTGAGCGGTGAACAGCCGCTGCTGGGCTGGGCCCTGGCCGCCCTGCGGCAGCTCTCCGGGACGCTCGGCAGCGTTCCGCTGGGCCGGCTGGACACCGTGCTCCGGCGCGGACAGGAGGCACAGGTCTTCGAGGCGCTGCGCCCGTGGCTGGCGGCCGGTGCGGACCGGGTCGACCACACGCTGACCTTCGCCCTGGCCGGAGCCCTGGGCCGGCGTGCCCACCACCTGCCCGAACTGCAGGAACTCCTCTGGGAGGCCATCCAGTTCGGTGACAACGCGACCTTTATCCAGGCCGTCCGGTACTGGTTCGCGGACCCGGCCACCCGCGGCGAACGGGTGGCACGGGTGCTGGAACTGGAACCGTCGGCCGCCGTCCTGCCGCCGGTGCTCCGGGTGCTGGCCCGCGGGCGCACCGACCTGCTGGACACCGTCCTCGCCGACACCCCGCCGTACGGGCGCTTCCTGGCGGCGGGGACGCGCTGGCTGCCGCCGGTCGACGGGATCGAGGGCTGGACACCCGCCCAACAGGCCGCCGCCACACGCCTGTTGGCGGCAGCCGCGGCCGACGCCTCGCTGCCCCGGCAGGTACGGGCCGGACACCTGCGCACCGTGGTGGCGGTCCCCGAACGCGGCTTCGCCACCGTCCGGCCGTACGTCGACTCCCCGGACACCGTGCTCGCCGAGGCCGCGCTCGGAGCCCTGATCTGGACCGACCGGCCCGCCGAGGCGCTGCCCCTGCTGCTCGCCCAGGCCGGGAACGACCGGGCGCGGGTCGCGCTGTACGCGGCCGGGCGGGCCGCCGGGTTCGTGGCGCCGTCGCGACTGGCGGACATGCTGCGGGCGGTGCTGCTGCCGGCGGCGAACGGGGCCGCGGAAGCCGGTGGCGGGGCGGCCGGTGGCGGGGCGGCCGGCGGCGGTGGGGCGAAGGTCACCAGCCGGAAGGAGCTGGTGCGGCTGGCCGCCCGGCTGCTGCCGGTGGACGCCGCAGGCGCACTCCTCGCCGAGGCCCACGACCTGCCCGGCCAGCACCGCGACGTCCGGGCTGCGGTCGTGGCCGCCACCGTCGACCTGCTCCCCGCACCCGCGGCCTGGCGGCTGCTCGAAGACGCCGCGACAGGCGCCCCCGTGGCCCGGTCCGCCGTGCTGCGCACCCGGCCGCTGGACCTGCCGACCACCGACCGCCCCCGCTACGCCGCGCTGGTGGCCCGGGTGGCGAGCGGCGACGACCCGCACACCGCCCAGGTCGCGCTCGACCTGCTGGCCGCCTGGTCGCCCTGGTACCCCGAAGCGGAGGAGCTGCTGCTGGCGGGCACCGTCGACCTCGCCAACCGCTCCTCCTGGCGGGCCGCCGCAGCCGGCCTGGCGGCTCTCGCCGTCGGCGGCACGGGCCGCCGGCTGACCGAGGCGCTGGCGCAGCTGCTGGCGAGCGAGGCGTCGGCCGCGGGAGCCCCGGAGCGGGAGGACGGGGACGTGGACGTGGACGGGGATGGGGACGGTGGCGGCGGACTGGACGCCGCCGCCGACCGGGACCGGCCGGCCCGGCAGCGGATCGACCACCTGGTCGCCCGGCTCGCCGCTGGCGTGGCCGACCGCCCGTCGGCGGAGGGCCTGAAGGCGGTCGGCGAGGCAGTCGAACTCCTCTCCACCGAACCTGACTTCATACCCAAGGCCGTCCAACTCCTGACCACCACACTGGAGTTCGACACCACCCAGGACCATCTCCTCGCCGAGCTGGACCGGTTGGCCGCCCTTCACGGCGACCGCCCGGTGCTGGCCGCCCGCACGGCCGAGGCCCTGCGGAGCCGGCTCAACACGCCTCGCCGCCCGGGCGACCCGGCGGTCCTGCACACCGTGACCGAACGGCTCGCAGTCCACGGCGGCCACACCCAAGGCCTGTTCGCGGTCGGCCTCGCCCACGCCCTGGGCCCGCGCACCGGCTGGCGCCCGCAGTGGCGAGCACTGCTCCGCACCCTGCGCCGCCACCCGCAGCCGGACGTCCGGGAGGCGGCCCTGGCGGTACGGACGGCGACGGAGTAGGGGAGCGGGGCGGAAGGGCGCGGCGAAACGGCCCTCGGACCCGCCGGGTCCGAGGGCCTGGGTGTTGCGGCGGACGGGCGACGGCGCCGCCCGAGCAGGTCTGTGCTCGGCGTCGGGACCCGGAAGGTCCTGGACAGGGGGACGGCCGGGGCGTGCGACCGCTACCCTGCCCCACACACCTGTACCCCGACACCTGTACCAGGAACGGAAGTTGAACCAAACAGCCCCCCTCGCGCTACGTTCCACCCTCACCGTCCCCGAGCCTGCCCTCGTGCTGCCCGCCGTCCGCCGGATCACCGCCGACTGGCTCACGAAGAAGTTCGGAAGCGCTCCACTGGCCTCCGGCCACCACCAGGTCGACCCCCGCTCCACGCTCACCACCCAGGTCGTCTACGGCGACAACGGGGCCGAGAAGGCGATCCGGCTCCAGCTCCGTCAGGACGAGGCCAACGCGACCTGGCGCACCACCGTCACCGCTGCGGCCGACGACCGAGCCGCCCCCGGCCCGTGCGCTGCCGTCTCTGTCGCCCTGGAGGCCTTCCCCAACCCCGGCCACGCCGTCGTACCGGCCCGGCCGGCCCTGGTCCGCGACCTCGTCGAAGCCCTCCATCCCCGCGACAGTCTCGCCCGGCTGACCCTCCACGCCCAGGAAGTCGGCACCGACCTCGACTACCTCCTACACGTCCTGTGCGACCAGCGACGCACCCTGCCCGTCATCGTCGCCGCTCGCCCCCGGCGCCCCGATGTCGTCTGGTCCACCCGCATGCGGAAGGCGATGCCTCAGTGTGCTGGTGCCGCGTCCCTGTACCTGCTGCGTGACGCGGCCGCCGTCGACGCGTTCCGCGATCAGATTGGGGAGCACCATCGGGTCGCCCCGGGCACGGTACGGACGTTCCTGCCGGGCGTCGACCCGGCCTGGGCCCCGGACGCCTCCCGCCACCGCTTCCTGAGCTTCGCCCGCATGAGCGACCCCGCCGACAACTCCTGGTACGGCATCGCCCGCCGCGTCCAGCAGTTCGCCAGCCGTACGCCCCTGCCACCCGCCCTGCACGCCCTGCCCTTCCCGGACATCACCCAGACCCACCAGGCCGAACGCCGGGCCGCGCTCGCCACCGACCGCACTGTCGGCGAGACGCCCGCCGCAGAGGAGGAGGTCGCCCTGCTGACCGGCCTCCTCGGCCAGGCCGACGCCGACCTCAAGGAGGCCGCCCGCAACGCCGAACTGGCCGACCGCACCATCGACGCCCTCCAGGCACAGCTCGACGCCGCCACCACCACGGGCCTGCGAGACATCGAGGAAGCCCTCACCGCCTGGGACGAGGTCGAGCGGCTGCGTGCCGAGGCGGACGTCCTGCGCCGCCGCCTACGAGCGGCAGGCCGCTACGAGGACACCGCCGTCATCGAGGAACTGCCTGGCTTTCCGCAGTCCTTCGAAGAGCTGTGGGAACGGCTCGCCGAACTCCCGGGCGTCCTGGTCACGGCCAACCGGGACAAGGCCCTCGCATTGGACGAATCCGACCGGGTCCGAGTGTGGGCCGCCAAGGCCTGGAACGGCCTGCGCGCACTCAACTCGTATGCGCTCACCCCCGACTTCAACGGAAACTTCCACCAGTTCTGCACCTCCGGGATACCCGGCACGGTGGGCTGGTCCCACAAGCAGCTCGCCTCGAACGAGTCGAGGCAGACGATGGACCGCTGGGGCGATGAACGCGTCTTCCCCGTCCCCTGCGACGTCGACCCCTCCGGACGGGCGGAGATGAAGCCCCACCTGAAACTCGACAACGGCGGCACAGCACCACGCATCCACTTCCTCGACGCCACCAGGATTCCGATGTGCCCCGCCCGGATGATCGTGGGATACATCGGAGCGCACCTCACGAACACCCGCACCAACTGAGCGAACCTTCCGGCCGTCGAAGCGTGGAAACGGGGTCGGCCACGTGGTCGACCCCGCTGACGCGATCGTGGAGCGGGGCAGAAGGGCGCGGCAGTCAGCCGTCGCGTCCGGCGGCCTGTTCGTAGAGCGCCACCAGGACACCGTGCACCGGCTCGCCGGGCGGGGCCTCGGCGGCCTCGGCGACCAGGGCCTGGAGGGTGGCGCCGAGGTGCGCGGCCTGGTCGGCGGTCAGTCGCAGGTGCCGCAGGACCAGCACCGGCTCCTGCGGGGCGTTGGCGCACTCCTCGGCCACCGCCTTGAGCAGGGCGGTGGTCGGCCCAGCGTCGCGTCCGGCGTCGCGTCCGGCACCACGCTCCGTGACGGCGATCCGCCGGGTGGTGCGCTGGTAGAGGTGTTCGCTGCCGCCGCGCACCTTCCGGGTCTCCACGATGCGGACGACGCCGGCCTCCTGCAGCACCTTGAGGTGGTGCGCCACCGTGCCCTTGCGGCTGTCCAGCAGCGCCGCCAGCCGGCCGACCGTGGCGGGCTGCCCGCCGAGTGCCAGCAGCAGCCGTTGGCGCAGCGGGTGGGAGAGCGCCTTGTACTGCTGCGGGCTCTCGATGGTCAGCTCGTGGTCCTCGGGCTGCTGGTCCTCGGGCTGTTGGTCCTCGGGTTGGTGGCCCTCCGGCTGGGGGTCGTGGGGCTCGTGCTCCTGGGGCCGGTCTTCCCGCTGCTGGTCGTCCATGCGTAAAGCGTCCAATTTTCTTGACGCTTTCGCAAGCCGCGTGCTCTACTCGTCGCGACCTGACCGATCATCACCAGCGGGGGACAGCAGATGGCGCAGCTCCAGTCGGCCGAGATCACCGGGATCGTCACCGAGGTGAGCCGGCTCACGGCCGGGCTCTACGTCTTCCCCGAGACCGGCGAGCGGATCGCCCGGGGCCTCGACGACGCGTTGTCCAACGGCCGCTACCACCAGTCCGGCGCCCCCGAGACGCTCGGCCGGCTGGTCACCGAGGACCTCCAGTCCGTCAACGGCGACGGCCACCTGCGGCTGAAGTTCCACCCGCACGCGATCCCGACGGAGCAGGAGGACGGCGCCGTCCTCGCCGAATTGGCGCGGGCCGCCGACCTCTCGCTCGGCGGCGTACCCCGGATCGAGCGGCTGGAGGGCGGCGTCGCCCTGCTGAAGCTCGCGCCGATCCTCTTCCCGCTCGACATGACCGGCGACTCGCTGAACGCCGCGCTCGGCCTGGTCGCGCGGGCCGAGGCCCTGGTCCTGGACCTGCGCGAGTGCGTCGGCGGCGACCCGTACACGGTCGCCCACATCTGCGGCCACCTCTTCGACGGCCCGACCCACCTCAGCACGATCTACGACCGCGAGGAGGACGCCGAACGGCAGTTCTGGAGCCCCGCGCCGGCACCCGGCCCGCGCTTCGGCGGCAGCAAGCCGCTCTACGCGCTGATCAGCGGGGCCACCTTCTCGGGCGGCGAGGCGCTCGCGTACGACCTCCAGCAGCGCGGCCGCGCCGTGGTGGTCGGCGAGGCCTCCGGCGGCGGCGCCAACCCCCGCCGGGGCTTCACGCTCCACCCCCACCTGGAGGCCACCATCCCGACCGCCCGCTCGATCAACCCGGTGTCCGGCGGCAACTGGGAGGGCACCGGCGTCATCCCGGACACCGCCACCGACCCGGCCCGGGCCCACGAGACGGCCCACCGCGCCGCACTGGCCGACATCGCCCGGCTCGGCGGCGACACCCCGTCGGCCGAGGAGGCCCGACAGGCCCTCCACGGCCGGGCGGACGACCACCCCACGCCGCCGGACGCCCGGCTCTGACCTCCGGCCCTGACATCGGGCGCTGCGCCGGTTCTGCGTCCCGGGAGTGGTTCAGTGCCCGGGGGTGGCCCCGCACGCGGCCGTGGTGAGGAAGGCCGTCACCGCGGACTTGGCGGCGCGCGGGTCGGAGCGGTCGTACGGGTTGTGGGAGAGCACCAGTTGGCGTCGGCCGTCGGCGGTGCCGGCGACCATCGTCGAGTAGCCGGGGAGGTCTCCGCTGTGACCCCAGAACACGCCGCAGGGAGTGTCGAACCGGGCCAGCCCCAGCCCGTATCCGCGTCCTGGGCCGGCGTCCGTCGTCCTGGTCATCTCGGCGAGTTCGGCGGGCCGCAGCAGCCGGCCGTCCAGCAGGGCGGCGATGAAGCGGTTGAGGTCGGCGGTGCCGGAGATGCCCTGCCCGGCGGCGCCCATGACGGACGGGTTGAGTTCGGTGACGTCCACCGGCCCGGTCGAGAGCTTCACATAGCCGTGCGCGTGGGGGCCGGGCAGCCGGACGGAGCGGCCGGGCATGCCGGTGTCGCGCAGTCCCAACGGCTGGATGATCCTCCGGTCGACCTCCTGTTGCCAGGGGTGGCCGGTGACCTTCTCGACGAGCAGGCCGGCGAGCAGGTAGTTGGTGTTGGAGTAGTGCCAGCCCTGTCCCGGTGGGAAGTACGGAGCGTTGCGGTTGGCCAGTGCGAGCAGGTCGGCCGGCTGGTAGGTGTGCCAGCGCGATCCCGCCAGCCAGTCGAGGTACTGGGACTCGTCCTGGGGATCCAGGCCGGGCGCATCGGTGTAGTTGTACAACCCGCTGGTGTGGTCGAGGAGTTGGCGGACGGTGATGGCCGATCCGTTCGGGACCGCGCCGGGCAGGTGGCGGTCGATCGGGTCGTCCAGGCCGATGCGCCGCTCGGCGGAGAGCTGGAGCAGGACGGTGGCGACGAAGGTCTTGGTGACGCTGCCGATCCTGAACCGGGCGTGCTCGGGTACCGGCGTGCCGGTGGCCAGGTCGGCCACGCCGGCCCGCCCGCGCCAGACGGTCCGCCCGTCCTGCCGGACCTCGCCGACGGCTGCCGAGGAACCGGTGTCGACGATGCCCTGGAGCGTGCTGCGCAGTGCGGTGGCCTCGGCGCTGCCAGTCGCCAACGTTCCCTGCTCGCCTGCCGGTTGGGCATCGACCGGCAGGCGGCCGGGGGATGCGGCGAAGCTCGCGGTGGCACCGGTGCCGAGCAGGGTGGCGGCGGCCAGGAGCGCGGCCGCCGAGCGGAGGCCGTGTCTCAGGGCGCGCGGAGGTGTCGTCACGTCGGACATGGGCTGCTTCCCTCCCGGGGCAGGCGCGCATCGCCGCCCCCGTACCGAGCGTGCCGGAGGGGTTCCCGCCCGGGCATCCACCGAAGGTGCCGCGCCGTGTCCTCCCTGGGACTGGTCGGGCCAGTTGGGCGTCGCCCTGCGGGCTGAGCCGGTCCTACACCGCGGCCCGCCCCCGGAGCGGGACTAGAGTAGGACGGTGACCGCTCTGCCGGACAACCTGCCGATCAACGACGTTGAACGCGACCATGCCGTGGAGCGCCTGCAAGAGGCGTTCACCGAAGGGCACATCTCACACGAGGAGATGGACGAACGTCTCCACCAGGTGCTCACCGCGAAGACGCGTTCCGACCTCGCGCCGCCCCTGGCCTCGCTCCCCGAGCCGGACCAGGGAGCGGTCCCGACCATCGCCGCCGTCAGCGGGCGCCTGGTGCGCCGCGGCCCCTGGCGGGTTCCGCGCAGCTTTCAGGTGGTGTCGGCCTTCGGGCGGGTGCACTTGGACCTGTCGGAGGCGGTCATCGAACATCCGGTGATCGACATCGAGTTGGGGCTCGGTACCGGCAGTGCGAAGATCACCGTCCCGCGCGACGCCGTCGTCGACATCGACGGCCTCCAGGGAGGCTGGAAGGACGTGCGCTACACGCCTCCCCGCCGCTCATCCGTGGGCAACCCGACGATACGGATCACCGGGACCACCGGCTTCGGCCGTCTGAAGATCCGGCACGCCCGGCGCTGAGCGTTGCGGACAGCAAGCGCCGCAGGATGGTGAGCAACTCGCCGTCAGTGGCAGGCAGTTGCCGTGCCCGCCAGGCGATGTGGCCGTCCGGGCGGACGAGGGCGGCGCCGCCGGTGGTGGCGGGAAGGCCGGTGGCGCGGGCCCAGTCGGGGGGCGCCAGGGTGTGTACGGTGACCGGCAGTCCCGCCGCTGTCGCGGTGTCCGCCTGGTGCTGCCAGCCGGCGTCCTCCATGGCCGTGGTGAACAGGGTGAAGCCCGGCCCGACCAGGTCGAGGGTGGATGTGGCTGCGGTCCCGGGCGGGCCGGGGAGGCGGAGGTGGGGGAGGCGGGTGCCGGGCGTGCCGTCGGGGTGTTCGCGGTCCGGATCCAGGGGTGGCCGTTCCGGGGCTGTCGGGTCTGCGAGGACCGCCGTCGAGCGGTAGGCGGCGGTGAGCAGCAGCTCGTCGTCGATCCGGTACCCGGCGCGGGCACGGGAGTTGGCGAGCGAGATGTCGATGACCTGCCGGGCCACCGGGCGCCGCTCGGCCTCGTAGGTGTCCAGCAGGGCCTCGCCGGCCGTCCCGGCGGTGACCGCCGCGAGCTTCCAGGCGAGGTTGTCCGCGTCGCCGATGCCGGTGTTCATGCCGTGCCCGCCGGTCGGCGGCACCACGTGGGCGGCGTCGCCCGCGAGCAGCACCCGTGCGCGGCGGTAGGCCCCGGCGAGGCGGGCGTCCATCCGCCAGGTCATCGTGTCCTGGACGGTGACGGCCAGCCCGGGCAGTCCGGCGGCCTCCCGGACCAGTCGGGCGATTGCCCGGTGGTCACCCAACAGGGCGTCGATGCCCGGGAGTTCGGGGTCGTACGGGTACTGGTAGATCCACCGGCGGTCGTTGTCGACGGCGAGGAAGCCGCCGCGGCCCGGTTCGGTGAGGAAGTACGAGGCGCTGGCGCGGTCGGCCACCACCCCGCCGAGCGGTGCCTCGAAGCGGATACTGAGGAAGTGGCCGAGGCCGGTCGGCCCCGCCATCGCGATGCCGGCCGCCGTGCGGACGGTGCTCGACGCGCCGTCGCAGCCGACCAGCCAGTCGGCGCGCACGGTGTGGCGCTCGCCGGTGGTGCGGTCCTCCAGCAGGGCCTGGACGTGTCCGTCCCGTGGGGTGAGGGAGAGCAGGCGGGTGGCGAACCGGACGCTATCCGGGGCGAGTTCGCGGGCCCGTCGGAGCAGGACGGCCTCCAGGGCGTCCTGCGAGCAGATCAGCCCGGGGGTAGGGGTGCGCTCGGCGTCCTCCGTCGCGCCGGCCGCCACGCCGGTGCGGACGAAGTCCGGGTCGACCAGGCTGCGGCCCCGGTAGAAGAACACCTGCGAGGCCGGCAGTCCGGCCCGCCGGACCTCCTCCTCCAGTCCGCACCGCCGGAAGACCTCCATCGAACGCGCCGACACCCCACGGGCCTTGGGGTGGCGCGAGGTGTCCGGGTGCGCCTCGACCAGCAGGTGCGGTACGCCGTGGCCGGACAGCAGGACGGACAGGGTCAGGCCGACCGGTCCGCCGCCGACGATGAGTACGGGTGTGGTCCCGGGGTACCGCATGCCACCACTCCTCAGTAACGCCTACTGGGTCATTTTGACGTTACCATGGTCCGGACGGCACCCTCCCAGACCTCGCGAGGCGACCCCCCATGGCGCAGTCCCAACCCCAACCCCAGCCCCAGTCCCGGCTCCAGGACGGCGACGACGGCAACCCCCGCGGCCTCCACTTCCTCACCGACCTCGCGAACACCGTCCGCGAAGACCCCGACACGGGCGCCGCCGAACTCCAGGCCCTCCTGGACCGCCACGGCGGCCCGCCCCTCCGGCTCACCGACGCCGACGCCCGCGAACTGCGCCAGGCCACCGCCGAGGTGACCGCCGTCCTCGAGACCGACGACCCGGACCACGCCGCCGACCTGATCAACACCCTGCTCGACCGCCACCCGCCCCGCCCCCGCCTGGTCCGCCTCCCCGGCCGACCCTGGTCCCTGCACACCCGCGCCCCCGCCGACGCAGGCCTCACCCACTGGCTGCTCTCCACCGCCGCCCTCGCCCTCGGCCTGTGGCTCAGCGAACGCGGCACCTGCGCCTGGGGCCGCTGCGCCGCCCCGGGCTGCGGACGCTTCTTCATCGACACCGGCCGCCGCACCCCACAGCGCTACTGCACCCCCCGCTGCGCCACCCGCGTCCGCGTCGCCGCCCACCGCGCCCAGAAGGGCTAGAGGACTGGTGGTGACCGCAGGGGTCTACGCTGCCGCCGGAGGGCCCCTGGAGGGTGGCCCGCACAGAGCGAAAGTGAGGGCCGCCATGGCCGGGCGACACCGCCGTCCCCCGCAGCCGGAGCTGCCGCCGGGCTCGGACGGCCGGCTCCGGGCCATCGCCGAGCAGCGGGCGGTCGTCGAGGACGGCATCGCCGTGTTCGACGGCTCGGGTGTCCCGTACCTGTACCGCACCGTGTACGAGCCGGACGGCACCGTGCGGCAGACCCTCGTCAGGATCGATACCGGGCCCCTGTGACCAGTCGGCCCGGCCGGGAGGCGTCAGCGGAACGGCCCGCCCGGAGACCTGCTCACCGTCGGCCCCGGTGGCTGTCCGGCACCCAACTGGCGAACCTCGGGTCGAGGTTCGCGCACGTGGACGACCGTCCGACCTCACCCCTATGGTGTGGGACGTATCCCTTGGGGCGCCCGTGCCACCCCGGTGCCGCAGGGGTGGACCGCCGCCGCTCGTGGCCGACTCCGGCGTTGACGACGGTCGTTCGAATACGTCACGCTCGGTGGAACGCCGAGGGCGGGTGCCGGTCGTGCCGCGCTCCGTGCGCCGCCGCCGATGTCCTGGTGCCCCGCCACCCCGGCCTCCGGATGCCCACCGTGAACCCCGTGTGGAGGTACCGCCATGTCCAAGCGCCGTCTCGCCGTCCACGGAGCCGCCGTCGCCGCTCTGACCCTCGCCGCCGTGCTGCTCCCGGCCGTCGGCGCCCACGCCGCGCCGCCCGCCGACTCGTGCACCCAGAACTGGAGCATCAGCTCCGGCGAGGGCTACGCCAACGGCAAGTGGTGCAACTACAACTCCAAGGTCGTCGGCACGGTGCACGACACCAAGGCGGACGGCCGCTGTCCGTACGTGCGCGGCAGCCTCTCCAACGGCGGCCACGTCGACAGCGACTGGGCCGGCGGCAAGGGCAAGTCCCGCGCCATCACCCTCTACGCGCCCTCGGGCACCCACATCACCGGCCTCAGCATGCGCTACATCGGCTGCTGATCCCGGCCGGGACCGGCTGAGGGCAGGTGGTCCACCGTCAGGAGTAAGGCCGCGGCCGCCTTCCGGGCCGTCCCCCCTCGAGACGGTCATCGAGTCGGCACCCGTCAGGACCGGCAGGAGCCCGCCAGAGTGGACTCTGGCGGGCTCCTGGGACCGATCGGAAGCTCAGGGAAGTGCCGGAAGTATCACTTCCCATTCTTTCAGGCGTGGATCGAGATCCTCGCCCACAGCGGAGCGCATGGCGATGAGTGTCGGAAGCACCAGGCTCTTCGCGGCCCTGAGCCGGCGGATGTCCGCAAGGTCGCGACCTCGCCAGTCGGTCGACAGCTCTCGCGCCTCCTCGATCGAGATCGGGATCTCGCCAAGGAACGTCTCCATGATGCGATTCGGGTCGAGGAGGTCCACCTCGGCATCGACCGGAACGCGCTGGAGCAGAGCGGCGGAGAGGTTCAGGCGCCGGATCACCGCTTCGCGGTGATCGATCGAGCCCGTGGCGACGGCGGCGTCGAGCGCGTAGGTGATCGAGCTCGAGCACGCTCGCCACGCGTCGGCGGACAACCCGCCGCACTCATCGGTCAGGCGCATGGTCAGCAGCTCGACGACGCCCAGCCATTCACCCGCGCCCAGTTCGACGACTCCCGGAGAGTGCGAAGCCAGGGTCTCGGACAGTGCGTGGAGGTCAAGTCGGACGAGTTCGTCGAGCTCTGTTCCCATCAGAAATGCACTCCCGCTGCCGCGAACGCGTCCTTGCCGATCTGGGCCACGTTCCAGTTGGGCTCGAAGAAGTGGCCGCTGTGGTCGTTGATCTCGATCCCGAAGTAGCCGTCCCTCGCGGAGCCGGCAATGTCGGCCTCGCCCGCGGCTCGCACCGGGTTCCCCTTGCTGAGGACGGCGTGGGAGATTTCGACGCCGCTGACGAACTTCGGCATGACGACGAGCGATCCGTCCTCCAGGACCGCCCACTTGATCCTGCCGTCACCGGAGTTGATCGCCGCGTCGAACTTCGCGGACCCCACGCTGGTCGGACCCGCGCCGAGCTTCTCCGCGTCCGCCAACTCCTTCTCCAGGGTTCCAGGCATCTTGTTCGGGAACAGCCCGCACGTGGGGTCGGTGTTGTGCACCAGGACCGGCGTGGTTCCGGCGACCACATAGTACGTGTGGAGTTCGTCGACCGCGAGGTTGTAGGCGGGCTGGAGGGTGTTCCAGTGCCGGACGTCCTCGATGCGCTGGGGCTGTCCGTCCGGGGCGCGCAGTTCGTCGCCGGTCTGGAGGTCGACGGCGTCGACCCACTGCTTCCGGTTCTCGGACCAGAAGGGGTGGTGGTCGGTGCTGGTCAGGGACTGCCCCGCACCCAGCGAGATGTCGGTGAAGTCCCGGTCGTCAGGGCCGTAGATGGTGGCCCAGACCCGGCGGGGGCCGGTCAGCCCGGTGGCGGGATCGGTGGCGAGGACCTCGTCGCCGATCACGACCGTCTCGATCGCGCGGGTGGAGCCGTCGGCCATGAGCACGCGGGTGCCGGCCGGGAAGCTGTTCGGCCGCGGGCAGGACGGGGGGAGCCGGGTGACGAGCTTCTTGATGAACTCGACGGCCTTCTCGCCCCAGGAGCCGAACTTCTTGGCCCACTGGGCGAGCTTGGCGACGGCGGCGCCGTCGCCGATGAAGGGGATCGCGCCGATGCAGGAGGTGAGCGCGTCGGCGGTGCGGCCCTCGACGGCGTAGTAGGCGCAGTTGATGAGGTCGGCGATGTCGGCGAGGCCGGGGGCGATGACGCCGCCCGCGCCGCCGATGACGTCCAGGGTGAGGTGGACGCTCTCGGAGAACAGGTGATAGAGGAGGCTGACGTTGTCGCTGTCCTCCTTCGCCTTCTTGATCTCCTCCTCGAGCGCCGCGATCGAGTCCTGCTTCTCCTTCGCGGCCTGGGCCTGGCGCTCCGCCTCCTTGCGCTCCGCCTCGAGCCTGGCGAGCCGCGCCTTCTCCTCGGCCTCCTGCTTCACCTGGTAGTTCGCGTGGGCGTCGTCGGCGGCGGTCTGGGCGGCCTGGGCGTCCTGGCCGGCTGCCTCGGCGGAGGCCCGGGCGGCGCTCGCGGAGGCGTTGGCCTGGGACGCGTTCCAGCGCGCCAGCTTGGCCGACTTCTCGGCCTGGTTGGCGGAGTAGACGGCGCTGGCGGCGTCGCGGTTGGCGGAGACCTTGGCGGCGTTGGCGGTCTTCGCGGCCGCGGCGGCCCTGGTGGCGTCGGCCTGGGCGGCGTCGGCGGCGGCCTGGGCCTTGGCGACGTGCTGGGCGGCGGTGTCGGCCGACGCCTTGGCCGTGGCCTCGTAGCCCCTGGCCTCGTCGGCGACGCCGCGGGCGTAGGCGGCGGCGGCCTGGGCCGTGGCCGCGTTCTTCTGGGCGGTCGCGGAGACCGCGGTGGCCTCGGCGATCAGGCCCTTGATGTCGGCGACGTGGACGGCGGTGAGCCGGTCCTTCTGCTGCGCGGTGTACTGGCCCTCGGCCACGAAGGC
This sequence comes from Kitasatospora sp. NPDC057518, assembly GCF_042802075.1. Classification (NCBI taxonomy): domain Bacteria; kingdom Bacillati; phylum Actinomycetota; class Actinomycetes; order Kitasatosporales; family Streptomycetaceae; genus Kitasatospora; species Kitasatospora sp. NPDC057518. Next base: position 1,177 of record NZ_JBHVEU010000153.1, on the reverse strand, counting down.
GCGCAGGCCCTGTACGGGGCCTTCGAGGGCGATCTTCGCCGCGGCCTTGAGCTCGGGCTCGGTGGCCGGGGCGTCCTCGAGCCGGGTGGCGGTGAGCCGGTCGTCGGCGGCCTGGGCATCGGCCAGACCCTTGCCGAGGAAGTCCCGCAGCGCGGCGGGAGTGTTGACCCGCAGCGCGGCGTCGGCGGCGGCCTTGACGGCGGGGCCGGCCTTGTCGCTGAGCCGGGTGATCGTCAGCCGGTTCTCCGTGGCGGCGGCCTCGTACTGACCGCTGCTCAGGAACGTACCGACCTGGGTGGTGCCGCCCTGGAGGGCGGTGTAGGCGGCGGTGCGGACCGGGTCGCTCTCCGAGTCCTTGTAGACCTGGGTGGCACGGTCGCGGCCGTCGTGGTCCTCGGCCTCCCGGCGGCCGGTCTTGAGGTAGGAGAGCACGGCGTTGTCCGGGCCGGTGAGGGCTGCTTCGGCGGCCGAGGCTCCCCAGGTGCCGGAGATCTTGCGGGAGATCAGGGCGAGCTTGCGGCCGTCGGTGGCGACCTGCGCCGGGGTGGCGCCGGGCTGGTTGGCCAGCTGGGCGAGGCGGTCGGCCTCGGCCTTCGCCTGCTGGACCTGCTGGGCGGCCTGGTCGGTCTGCGCCTGCTTGTCCGTCTCGTCGGCCTTGGCCTTACGGGCCTTCTCCACCGCGGCCGCGGTCCGGTTCGCCAGGTCCTCGGCCTCGGTGCGACGGGCGAGGTCCTGGACCGCGTTGGCCTGGTCGACCGCGCGCTGCGCGTCCACGGCGGCCGCGGAGGCGGCGTTCGCGTGGTTGGTCGACTCCTGTGCGGCGTTCGCGCTCTGCCCGGCGTGCTCGGCGGCGTACCGGGCGGCCTGCGCCGCCGCGGCGGCGTGCTCGCCCGCGGACTTCAGGAGCGTCGCGGCGGCCGCGGCCTGCGTCGAGGCCTCCCCGGCCAGCTGCTGGGAGGCGGCCGCGGCGCGGCCGGCCTCGGCTGCCGAACGGCGGGTGGCCGCCGCGGCCTGCTTGGCCTTCGCCGACTGCCCGCCGGCGCTGTCCGCGTAGGCGCCGGCCTGCTCGGCGGAGCCCGCCGCGGAGTCGGCGTTGCCCTTGGCGCTCAGCGCGGCACCCGCCGCTTCCTTGCTGCTCTTGGCGGCGTCGTTCGCGTGACCGAGCGTCGTGTTCGCG
>NZ_JBHVEU010000152.1:0-18058 GCF_042802075.1 Kitasatospora sp. NPDC057518 | reverse complement strand
GGTTCACGGAGCGCCCCGCCCACCCGCCGACGCGCCCTCGCGGAGCAGGCCGCGGCGGTTCACGGAGCCGGCCGTCGACCGTCGCGGTGTCCCGTCCGACGCCGCCCGGGCGTTCCGCTACCGTCCGGACTCCCCCGCCCCGATCCCGGCGGTGACCTCGGCCAGCTGGTCGAACGTGCGGTTCAGTACCGACCGGCGTTCGTCCTTGTAGCCCGGGGAGGGTTCCAGGTCGTCGACGGTCCGCTCCCAGACGGCCATGAACGCCGCCTTCCAGCCCGTGATCACGTCGGTTTCCGGCAGCTGGTGGACACCGTGGCCGGCCCGCGCCATGACGTGCAGCAGCTCCAGGTTGCACGGCACGGCGACGCCCCAGTACTCGTCCGGTTCGAGCTCGACGGGATCGCCGGCCATCGCCTCGGCGACCTCGGTGACGAGCCGGTCGATGAGGACCGACAGGTGGTCCAGCGCCGTGTCGCTCTCGAAGTTCCCACTGCCCCATGTGCCCACGAGGTCTCCTCTGAAGGGTGCCGCCGTCTGTCCCCGCCATCGAAGCAGGCGGCACTGACACCGCCGGGCGGCCCGTCCGGTCGCGGCGACGGTTCTGGCTCCGGCTCGGGCTCCGGCTCCGGAGACACCGACAGCGCCTTCCGGCGGCCGAGGAGCCGGACCGCTCAACGGGCCCACGCTCCCCCGTCGTTCGACCGTTCACCCCGGCCCGCCACGGATTCGGACACCGCGACGAAGGCCCGCACGAGGGGGCGGTCGTCCCCTCGACGGGTGGCCAGAAAGACCCGGCTCACGGCGGAGGCACCGTCGAGTTCGAGGCTCCGGGCGCCCTCGGGGAGCAGCGTGGTGACGCTGTGGGGGGCGATGGTGACGCCCAGGCCGGCGGCGACCAGCATGGTGATGGTGTGCCAGTTCGAGCACTCCTGCGCGACCCGGACCTCGTTGCCGGTGTCCCGGATCGGCCGGGTGTTCACGTCGAAGGCGCGGGCCCCCGCCGAGCGCGGGAAGAGGATCAGGGGGTCGGCGGCCAGCGCCGCCGGTTGCACCCGCTCCCCCCGCGCGGCGGGGTGGTCGGCGGGGACGACCGCGACGAACCGTTCCGTCGCCAGGAGGGCGAGGTCGATGTCGTCGCGCTCCTCGGCGTCCCGGACGATCCCGATGTCGGCCGTGCCACGTTCCAGGGCTGTCAGGACGTCGACGGTGAAGCCGTCGTGGAGCCTGACCTGGACGTCCGGGCGGCGGAGCGAGAAGGCGCGGAGCCATTCACTGACGATCGCGGTGGCGGAGGTGATGAAGGCGACGTCCAGGCGGCCCGCCTCACCGCGGCCGACCCGGCCGGCCTCGTCCAGATCGGCGGCCAGCCGGCCCAGGATGTCCCTCGCCCGCGGCCGGAACGTCACTCCGGCGTCCGTGAGGCGGACGCTCCGGGAGGTCCGCCGGAACAGCTCGACACCGACGATCCTCTCCAACTGCCTGATCTGCTGGGACAGGGCCGGCTGGGCGATGTGCAGCAGCCGGGCGGCACGACCGAAGTGCAACTCCTCGGCCAGCGCCAGGAAGTACCGCAGGTGCCGGAGCTCGATTCGCTGATCCATATCTCCAGCCTATGGATGGCGGCCGGCGTACGTATTGGACACCTGGGTGGGCGCGGCCGCAGGCTGACGTGGTGCCGTCCAGGGAAGGAACCCGCCCCGTGCCGTACGCCTCAACCCCGCCCGTGGTCTCCTCGATCGCCTCGCCGAGCGACGCCGAGGCGTTCCGCACGCTGAACGAGGAGTGGATCGCGCGACTGTTCACCCTGGAGGAGGCGGACCGGGCCGTGCTCGGGGATCCGTTCGGCCGCATCGTCGACCCGGGCGGCGACGTGCTCCTGGCCCGCGAGCCGGACAGCGGAACCGTCGTGGGCTGCGTGGCGCTCCTGGTCCACCCCGACGCCGTGTTCGAGCTGGCGAAGATGGCCGTGGACCCCGACGCGCAGGGGCGTGGCATCGGCCGCCTGCTCGTGGCCGCCGCGATCGACCGGGCCCGCGAACTCGGCGGGACCAGGCTGTTCCTCGGCACCAACAGCAGGCTGGCCCCCGCCGTCCACCTCTACGAGGACGCCGGGTTCGTCAGGATCACCCGCGACCGGCTCCCGGTGGCCGACTACTACGCCCGCGCCGACATACTGATGGAACTGGGCTGAGGCCCGTGCCGCCCGTCCGTACCGCCCGCGCCTGTGCCCGCGCCCGCAGTGCGGACGGACGCGTGAACGGAGGAGGTCGGCATGGACGGTGGTCACCACGGTCGTGACGGCGGTGACTCGTGGCCCAGCGGTGCCGTCGTCGGCGGCAACGGGCCCTTCGGCAGCGGCGGCGGCCGTGGCAGCGGCCCGGCAGCCCACCGGCACGATCACGGCCCGGGGTTCGGGAGCATCGAGGAACGTGACGCGCCCGGTGCGCGCGAAGCACCTCAGGACGGGGGGACAGCCATGGAGTTGCCCGACGGGATTCGTACGGAGATCAGGGCCCTGTGCCAGGAGGGTGATGCGCTGGTCGGACTGGGAGAGTTCGCCGAGGCCAAGCAGCGCTACCTCGAAGCCCTTCGGCTGCTGCCGGGCGACCACCGCGCATGGGCGGCCGCGACCTGGATCTACGTCGCGATCGGAGACGTGCACTTCCGACTGGGCGTCCACGACAGGGCCTACAAGTGCTTCCACAACGCGGTCCAGTGCCCCGACGGACTCGGCAATCCGTACGTCCACCTACGGTTGGGTCAGACCGCCTTCGAGCTGGGCGACCACGACCGCGCCGCGGACGAGTTGATCAGGGCCTTCATGGGAGGCGGGCCCGAGATCTTCGAGGAGGACGACCCCAAGTACCTCGGGTTCCTGAGGACTCGGGCCGACCTGAACCGCCCGGGCGCCGTCACCTCCTGACAGCCTGCCACCGGGCGAGCCACCCGGAACCCCACCCCTGACCGCCCGGGGCCGGGCAGGAACCACGACGACGTCGAGCCCGGTCCGAGCCCCGCAGCGGCCGCTACGCGCCCGGCCGACGCCGTCGGCAGCTCCTCGGACTTGGGCCGGCCGCCGCCCGATCTCGCCTGGCACCCGGGCCCGGTGGGCCCGGCGTCGGCCGGCCCCACCGGCTCACGGTCCGACGCTTCCTGCTGCGCGGTCAGCTCATCAGCACGCTGAACGCCCTCCCGCTACGCATGCTCGGCAGCCCCGGCGCCCAGCGGGTTCAGCAACCACGTGGCGCGGTCCGGGTTGGGCGACCAGGGCTCGGTGGCGACGAGCACGGACGGGCGCCCGTCCAGCCGCCCGGTGCCCGCAGGCACCTCGCCGTCACCGGTCTGGACGCCCAGGGTCCCTGCCCCCGTGCCCAGCCGCCCGACTGGCACCACCGATAGCCCGCCCGGGGCCCCCAGCCAGGAGAAGTCCCAACCGTCCACGGACACGGCCTCGACCTGGGCGTCGATGACCAGCTGGTCGAAGGTGCACTCGTCCGCATCATGGCGGCGGCGTAGGCGCCGTCCTGCCGGTGGATCGGCCGGCCGTCCAGCGGCCACCGTTCCCCGCCCCCACCTCTCGGCGGTTCCGTGACGGCCCCGAAAAACGGGTACTCACCGCCGGTACGGCCGCGCCATGATGGCGCCGCGCGAACCGTTTCCGCTCCCGCCGACGCCCCCTGGAGGTCCTGACACCATGAGCCAGTCCGCCCTCGGCCGCTTCTACGACGATTTCGCCGACGACTACCACCTCCTCTACGCCGACTGGAACGCCTCGCTCGCCCGTCAGGGCTCCGCGCTGGACGCCGTGGTCCGCGCGGCTCTCGGCGACGGCCCCGCCGAGGTGCTGGACTGCGCCTGCGGTATCGGCACCCAGGCGATCGGCCTGGCCGCCCTCGGCCACCGCGTCACCGGCACCGACCTGAGCCCGGTCGCCGCCGCCCGCGCCACCGCAGAGGCCGCCGAGCGCGGCCTCCGGCTGCCCACCGCCGCCGCCGACATGCGGGAACTCCCCTTCCCGGACGGCCGGTTCGACGTCGTCGTCTGCGCCGACAACGCGCTGCCCCACCTGCTCACGGCCGAGGACGTCCGCGCCGCGCTCGGTGAGATGCGACGGGTCCTGCGCCCGGGCGGACTGCTCCTGGTCACCACCCGCCCGTACGACGAGCTGCGCCGCACCCGGCCCGCCTCCACTCCGCCGCAGACCGCCGAGCACGGCGGCCGACGGTCGGTCCTCTTCCAGCTCTGGCAGTGGCACGAGGACGGCGAGCGGTACGACCTGGAGCTCTTCCGGCTGCTGCCGGACGAGGCCGACGAGTGGCGGGTCGCAGTCCGCCGCTCCACGTACTGGGCGCTCACCCAGGACGAGCTGAGCGCCTTCGCCGCCGAGGCCGGCCTGGCCGGCATCCGCTGGGAGCAGCCCGCCGACACCGGCTTCTTCCAGCCCGTCCTGATCGCCCGGACGCCCTGACCTGCGCGGACGCAACGGCCTGCCGTGGCAGGGCCCTTTTGCGCCTCCACTTTTGCCGATCCATGTTAATTTTTACTCATGCGAGTAAATCCTGACTCCTCTCCTGACGCCCCCGCCTCCGGCCGGAGCGTCACCACTGATGCCCGACGCGCCCAGATCGTCGCCGCCGCGATCGGGACCGTCGCCGAACTCGGCTACGCCCGGGCCTCGTTCGCGCAGATCGCCAAACGGGCGAAGCTCTCCAGCGTGCGGCTGATCTCGTACCACTTCCAGGACAAGGAAGACCTCTTCCAGGCCCTCGTCGACTCCGTCCAGGAGTCGGCGCAGGCCTTCATGCAGCCGCGCATCCATGCCCGGCCCGCGCCCGCCGCGCGGCTGGCCGCCTACATCGAGGCGAACCTGGAGTTCCTGGCGGAACACCCGGTCGAGGTACGGGCGCTGGTGGACGTCCTCGCCAACGCCCGCCGGGAGGACGGCAGCCCGCTGGTCAGCTCCGCCGGCTTCGACACCCCCGTCTCGCTGCTGGTCCGACACCTGCGGGACGGACAGCTCAGCGGTGACTTCCGGCCGTTCGACCCCGAGGCGATGGCCCTGGCGATCCGCGCCTCGATCGATGCGGCCGCCAACCGGCTGTCCGCCGGGGACGACTTCGACGTCCGCGCCTACGGGCGCGAGCTGGTCACCCTCTTCGCCCTCGCGACGGGGACCGAGGCCGGAGCCGAGACCGAGGAGACGAAGTGACCCTCCACGCCGCCCCGCGCCGAACCGCCCTCCTCTTACCCCTGCTGATCGATCTCGTCCTCCCTCTCGCCGTCTACTACGGGCTGCGCTCGGCAGGCGCGGACCAGTGGTGGGCCCTGCTGTGGTCCGCCGCCGCACCCGCGGTCACCGTGGTGGTACGGCTGGTCCGAACCCGCCGCGTCGACTTCCTGGCCCTGCTGATCCTCAGCATGATCGCCCTCGGTCTGGTGCTCTCGATTCTCACCGGGGACGCCCGCACCCTGCTGATCCGCGAGGCCTGGACGGGCATGCTCGGCGGGCTCCTCGGGATCTGGCTGCTGGCCTCCGTCGGCTACGGGCGTCCGGCTCTGATGGTGGTCTTCCGCTCCTTCGTACAGGCCAAGGCGGGCGAGGACGGGCTGCGTGCCTGGGAGGCACGCTGGGAGCAGGACTCCGCGTTCCGTCACGGCGTCCGGGTGCTCACCGCGGTCTGGGGCGCGGCCAGCCTGCTCAACGCCCTTGCCCAACTGGCCTTCGCGTACCTCCTTCCTATCGACACCGCCCCGGCCGCCATGAACCTGTGCTGGCCGGTGATCGCCGCGCCGCTGCTCGTCTTCCACCTCCGATACACCAGGCGCCACGGCCTGCGGGCCTGACCGGAACGGGGCCGGGCCGTCCGCGCTTCCTCCGCTACCCGCCCAACGCCACCACCGCCTCCGCGACCCGGCCCGCGCCGTCCTCCTTCGCCAGGGCGCGGGCCGCCTCCTGCGCCCGTTCCCGCAGTCGCCGCTCCTCGACGGCCTGACGGATGGCCTGCGCCAGCCGGTCGGCGGTCAGGTCGGCGAACCGGACGGGAGCGGTGGCGGCACCGAGCCGGCGGAGCCGGTCGGCCCAGAACGGCTGGTCCGCCGTCACCGGGACCGGGACGCTCGGCACGCCCGCGCGCAGCGTCGCAGCCGCCGTGCCCGCACCCGCGTGGTGCACGACCGCCGCCATGCGCGGGAAGAGCCGGGCGTGCGGCAGTTCGCCGACCGTCAGCACGTCGTCGCCCTCCCCGGCGATCCCGGCCCAGCCGGCCTGCACCACGCCCCGGACTCCCGCCCGCCGCAGGGCCTCCAGCGCCAGGGCGCTCAGCCGCTCGCCCCGCCCCGCCGCCATGCTGCCGAACCCGATGAACACCGGCGGCGGCCCGGCCCGCAGGAAGTCCTCGACCTCGGCCGGGAGGCCGTAGTCCTCCGCCACGTACGGCCACCAGTTGCCGACCACCCGAAGCCCCTGCCGCCAGTCGGCCGGGCGCGGTACGAGGGTCGGGCTGAAGCCGTGCAGCACCGGCCAGTGCGCCCGCTCCACAGCCCGCCGGCGCGCGGTCTGGGAGAGCGCCGGGAGGCCCAGCCGCGACCGCAGCCGGTGTGCGGCCCCGGCGTGCAGGCGGTCGACGACCCGTTGGCCGAGCGCTCCCGCCGCCCGGTTGCCCCAGCTCCCCAGCGAGCGGCCGCCCCCGACGACCGGCGGGAACTCCCGCGTCGGCAGCGTGGGTTGCAGGTAGACCCCGATGCTGGGGACGCCCATCGCCTCCGCGAGGTGCCAGCCCAGCGGCGCGGTGGTGGTGCTCAGCAGGAGTAGATCGGCTCCGGGCGCGGCGGCGTCCGCGAGCCCGTCACCCAGTTTCCCGATGAACGCCGCGGCCCGCGCGAGCAGTTCGGAGCGCCCGCCCGTCGGACCGGTGCCCGCCCCGCGCGGATCGACCGGGAGCGGGCGGAAGCCGAGGCCGCTGCCGGCCACCAGCTCGCGGAAGGTCTCGGGCGCCGCGAGCGCGACCTCGTGCCCCGCACCGCGCAGGTACGCCCCGAGACCGGTGTAGGGGGCGACGTCGCCGTGCGATCCGGCGGCCGTGACGAGGATTCTCATCGAGCCTCCTCCTCGGGGTCGCTCCCGCTGCACCGCTCGGCGTTGGCGCCGATCGCCGCACGGAGGTAGCCGGCCAACCCCGGGCGCTGCTCGGCCGGCGGGACGACGAGGGCGAAGGCGCGGGCGTCCGCCTCGTAGTCGTCGGCGATCCGGCAGTGCATCTCCGGCGGGCAGGGCGTGAACCACCGGGTGATGTGCTGCCGGTGCTGCTCGGCGAGGTCCAGCACCGTCCGGTGGTCGACCGGCAGTGCCCGGTCGAAGGCCTCCAGCAGTCGGCCGCGCCACTCCGCGGCCTCCGCCATCAGCTGCCGCCAGTCCTCCTTGGAGTGGGTGGCGGCGCGGGCCAGGGCCTCCTGGTGGCTGTCCCGCTCGCCCCACTTGAGGTGGGCGTCGGCCGCGTAGCTGAGGTCGAAGACGACGTCCCCGAAAACCTCGAAGCGCTCCTCCGGACTCAGCTCGACCCCGGTGCGCTGGACCTCGATGGCCCGCTCGGCGACGTCGACCAGCTTCTGCAGCCGGGCGATCTGCTCGGTGAGGGCGTGTCGTCTCGCCAGCAGGTGGTCGAGGGCGTTGGCCTGCGGGTCCGCCAGGATGTCGGCGATCTCGTCGAGCGGGAAGCCGAGTTCCCGGTAGAACAGGATCTGCTGGAGCCTGGCGAGGTCCGCGCCGTTGTAGAGCCGGTAGCCGGCCGGGCTTCGCTCACTGGGCGTGAGCAGCCCGGACCGGTCGTAGTAGTGCAGGGTCCGGATCGTGACCCCGGCGAAGCCGGAGACCTGGCCCACCGACCAGCTCATGCGTCCCTCCGATCATCCGTGCGTTCGCTGCGCCCCCACCGTGCGGCCTGACGTGGGGTAAGGGTCAACAAGCGCAGCTCAGGGGCCTGCTCCGGATGCCGGACGGCGTCCTCGGTCAGGTCTCGCGCTGCGGGTGGTAGGCGGTCTCGGGTATGCCGAAGGTCCAGGCGACCCCGGCTCGCGCGGTGCGGGTGCTCGGGGGGACGCGCAGCCAGTAGGTGCGGTGGGTGCCGTCCGGCTCGGGCGTGGAGTTGACCACCTCGACCATCACCACCGGCTCGTCGTCGGGCAGGACGATCCGCCAGAGCACGCCGGTCTCGTCCCGGTGGACGGGCTCGGCGCCGGAGTCGGCCAGGTAGCGCTCGTAGCCGTAGTGCTCCAGCAGGACGCGGCGCAGCTCGGCGTTCTCCTCGGTGCGGATCCGCTCGGCCGTCACCTCGGCCAGGCCGGCCAGGAACTCCGGCGGGACGGGCATGCCGCGCCAGGCGTGCAGGGCGAAGCCGTCGGCGTACTCCAGGGCGGGCCCGTCCGCCCGGTCGAGCCGCCCGGCCTCGTCGCGGTGCAGGCCGGTCGGCCGTTCGCTGAGCAGGGCCACGTCCCGGTACGGCCACCACCAGCCGACCTCCCGGGCCAGTTCGGCCAGTGGTGCGACGGCGTCGGCGCTCGCCCCGGCGGCCTCGAAGGCGGCGAACCACGGCGCGTCGTGCTGGCCGCGCACGGCGTCCAGCAGGGCGAGCCGGACGGTGGTGCGACGGGCCCGGGCCTCCTCGGCCACCGCGGCGTCGGCCTCCCGGTCGGCCTCGGGGGCGAGCCGGTCGAGCACCGCGTTGCGCAGCCGGTCGGCGAGCGGGGTGGTGACCGGGCCGAGCTCGCCCCCGGTGAGCGCCCAGTGGCCCGCCCACCCGGCGGCGCCGACCTGCTCGACGGCCCGCCGCCTGGCCTCCTCCCAGGGCTTGGTGCGCACGGCCTCGCGCACACTCTCCGCCCCGGCGGCCCGCAGCTCCAGCGCCGCCCCGGTCGCGGCAAGCGGCGAGCCGAACCACCGGATCGCCGCGGGCTCGGGCAGCCCGGCCGCCCGGTAGGCGGCCCGGACGGCGCGCTCGGCCGCCGCCCGGTCGCCCGCTCCGGTGGCCGCCGCGGCCGCCCGCCAGCGGGCCGTCACCTCGACCGGCCCGGGCAGCTCCCGCGCCTGCGCCCGGTCGCCGTGGACCTCGTCGTGGATCACCGTCTCCATCCCTGCTCCGTTCCCGGCCGGGCTCCCCGCCCGGCCGTCCGTTCCCGTTCCGTGCCGCGGCCACGGCCGCGCTCCACCCTCGTGTCCGCACCCGCCCGCCGACCCCCGTACGGCGGGCGGAGCGGTCGTCAGTCCGCGACCATCCGCACCGCACCCGGCACGTACTCGCGCTGGCGGACCACCCGGTACCAGCCCTTGGGCAGCGGTATCGCCGCGTGCTCCTCGTGCACCACCCGGCCGCCCTCGGGCAGGTGCAGCCAGCCCGCGCCGAACGGCCCGGTCTCCCGGCGCAGCTCTCCGGGGCCGACCACGGCGTGCGCGTGCCCGGTGACCTCGCCGAGCGCGAGTACCATCCGACCCCGCGCGTCCCGGGGCTGCACGGCCAGCTCCACCACCCTCGGCGGCACCGCGCCCTCCTCTACCGGCACGATCAGCACATCGCCCTGGCGGTACATCAGTCCTCCCTCGCCGTACGGAGGGGCTCCGGCGGACGCCGGAACCCATGGCTCCGCCGCGTCCGCCGCGGTCACTCTCCGGAGCCAGGACCCGAACATAGAGCAAGGGTCTGACAACGCGCCCGGACGGCGACCCGGCCGCCGGATTGTCAGTCCCGGCTGGTAGACAGTTGTTCGGCCCCGACCCCAGAGGAGCAGCGCATGACTGTCAACGACCACATCGAGCGGTTCCACGGCCTTCCCGTCTTCGACTTCGTGGAGGCCTTGGAGGAGGCCGAGGAGAAGGGCGGATCGGGCGCCCTCGAACTGCCGGACGCGGCCTCGGCCGCCTGGCGGGTCAAGCTCGACTACGAGTCCGAGGCGACGTTCGCCGAACGCTGGGAGCAGTTCCTCGGCGCCGTCGACACCGAGCGGGTCACCGCCCTGGTGATCGGCCAGTGGTCCCCGGAGGAGCCGGAGGGCTTCCAGGAGCCGATGGAGGCGATCGTCGCCGCCGCCGGCCGGCTGCCCGCCCTGCGCGCCCTGTTCGTCGGCGACATCACCTTCGAGGAGTGCGAGATCTCCTGGATCCAGCAGTGCGACATCACGCCGCTGCTGACGGCCTTCCCGCGGCTGGCCGAGCTGGTGGTGCGCGGCGCCTCGCAGGACTGGGACGGCAAGGGCGGTCTGGCCCTGAAGCCGCTGCGGCACGAGGCGCTCGAGGCGCTGCGCTTCGAGGCCGGCGGCCTGCCGGGCTCGGTCGTGCGCTCGGTGGCCGGCTGTGACTTCCCCGCCCTGGAGCGGCTGGAGCTCTGGCTGGGCGTGGACAACTACGGCGGCGACGCGACGATGGCCGACGTCGCGCTGTTCCTGGACGGCACCCGCTTCCCCCAGCTGCGCCACCTCGGCCTCCAGAACAGCGAGTTCCAGGACGACATCGCGGCCGCCGTGGCACACGCGCCCGTGGTCGCCCGGCTGGAGTCGCTCAGCCTCTCCATGGGCGTGCTGACCGACCAGGGCGCCACCGCCCTGCTGGAGGGCCAGCCCCTCACCCACCTGCGCTCCCTCGACCTGCACCACCACTACCTCACCGAGGAGATGCAGCTGCGCCTGCGCCAGGCCCTGGCCGGTGTCGAGGTCGACCTCTCCGAGCCCGGCAAGCCCGACGACCAGTGGCGCTACGTGGCCGTGGCCGAGTAGTCGTCAACGCCCCGCGCCCGCCTGATCGCCCGACAGCCCGACCGCCCGCGTACTCGCCCACCCCGACCGACCAGGATCCGACATGTCCATCTCCCGCCACATCGAACGCTTCCACGAGCTGCCGATCCACGAGTTCGCCCCCGACGACACCCGGCCGCGGCCCGCCGCCGACAGCGTCGCCTGGCGGCTCGCCCTCGCGTACCGCTCCGAGCAGGACTTCGCCCAGCTCTGGCAGTCCTTCCTCCAGGACGTCGATCCGGCGAGCGTCCGTGTCCTGGTGATCGGTCCCTGGTGGAACGGGGCCGAGGGCTACGGCTCCGTCGGCCCGGTGATCGAGGCCCTCACGGCCGAAGCCGGGCGCCTGCCCGCCCTGGAGGCGCTGTTCCTCGCCGAGGTGACCTACGACGAGTGCGAGGTCTCCTGGCTGGTGATGGACGACGTCACCCCGCTGCTGGCCGCCTTCCCCGCGCTGAAGTCGCTGGCCGTGCGCGGCGGTACGGACCTCGGCCTGGATCCGGTCCGTCACGACGCCCTGACCAGCCTGCGCTTCGAGTCCGGCGGCCTGCCGGCCACCGTGGTGCGCGCGGTGGCCGCCTCCGAGCTGCCCGCACTGGAGCGTCTGGACCTCTGGCTCGGTGTGGACGAGTACGGCGGTGACGCCACGATGGACGACCTGGCGCCGTTCCTGGACGGCTCCCGGCTGCCGGAGCTGCGCCACCTCGGGCTGGCCAACAGCGAGTTCCAGGACGAGATCGCCGCCGCCCTCGCCCACGCCCCGATAGTGGCCCGGTTGGAGTCGCTCGACCTCTCCATGGGCGTGCTGACGGACGAGGGCGCCACCGCCCTGCTGGAAGGCCAGCCCCTCACCCACCTGAACTCCCTCGACCTGCACCACCACTACCTGAGCGACGCGATGCAGGAGCGTCTGTCCGAGGCCCTGCCCGGGGTCGGGCTCGACCTCGACGAGGCCGAGGGTGACGACCCGGACGACGAGGACGACCGCTACGTCTCGGTCTCCGAGTAGGCGGGCGGCGGAGGCGATGACCGTGCGACTGACCGTCCTGGGCAACCCGGGGCACCGACGGGTGACGCTGTTCGCGGCCGCCGCCCGGGCCGCCGGGCTGCCCGAGCCCGCCGTCCTGCCCTGGCTGGACGTGCTGCGCGGCCGGTACCGGCTGCCCGAGGGCGGTCTGCTGCGCATCGAGTCGCCCGGCGAGGAGCCGGAGGTCGACCGGCTGCTGCGCGGCCCGGCGCTCGGTCCCGGCTACGCCCCGACCAGGGTCGAGGGCACGGCCGTCTGGTACGCGGGGGTCATGGCCGCGCTGCGCGGGCTGGCCGCCCGACCCGGCGTACGGCTGCTCGGCGATCCGGAGGAGATCGCCGTGATGTTCGACAAGCGCCGTACCCACGCGCTGCTCGCCGGGGCCGGGGTGCCAGTGCCCAGGGCGCTCGGCGGCGAGGTCACCGGCTGGGAGCACCTGCGCGGGCGCCTCGCCGAGGCCGGCCTGCACCGGGTCTTCGTCAAGCCGGCGCACGGCTCCTCCGCCTCCGGGGTGATGGCCCTGGAGTTCGGACCGCGCGGGCAGCTGCAGGCCACCACCTCGGTGGAGCTGGCCGACGGCCGGCTCCACAACTCGCTGCGGGTGCGCCGCTACCGCGGCGAGCGGGAGGTCGCCGCGATCGTCGACGGCCTGGCACCGGACGGGCTGCACGTCGAGCAGTGGATCCCGAAGGCCTCGCAGTCCGGGCGCTCGGCGGACCTGCGGGTCGTGGTGGTCTCCGGCCGCGCCACCCACGCCGTGGTGCGCACCAGCGGCCAGCCGATGACCAACCTGCACCTCGGCGGCGCCCGCGGCAGCCTCGACCAGGCCCGGGAGGCGGCCGGGCCGGCCTGGCCGGCCCTGCTGGAGACGGCCGAGCGCGCGGCGGCCTGCTTCCCCGGCTCACCGATGGTCGGCGTCGACGTGCTGCCCACGACCGGCTGGCGGCGCGCCCTGGTCGGCGAGGTGAACGCCTTCGGCGACCTGCTCCCCAACCTCACCGGCCTGCCCGGCGGCCCCGCCGAGGGCCTCGACACCTACGGCGCCCAACTGGCCGCGCTGACCGCCCCCTCCCCGTCGTCGCCCGCGGCGACGGACCACCAGATCACGGAACCCGCTCGATGAACCACCCGACCACCCTCCCGTCCCCCGACATGAACGCCGTCGTGGGCAGCCACGACCTGCTGCTCGTCACCCTCGACACGCTCCGCCTCGACGTCGCCGAGGAGCTGGCCGCCGCCGGCCGCATCCCGAACCTCGCCGCCGTCCTCCCCGGCGGCCGCTGGGAGCACCGGCACGCGCCCGGCAGCTTCACCTACGCCTCCCACCAGGCGATCCTGGCCGGCTTCCTGCCGACGCCCGCCTCCCCGGACGGCCCGCACCCGCGGCTGTTCGCGGCCCGCTTCGCCGGTTCCGAGAGCACCGCCCCGCGCACCTGGGTCTTCGACGCCCCCGACCTGCCGACGGCCCTGGCCGCGGCCGGGTACCGCACGGTGTGCATCGGCGGCGTCGGGTTCTTCAACAAGCAGGGCCCGCTGGGCTCGGTGCTGCCGGGCCTCTTCCAGGAGAGCCACTGGGCGCCCGAGTTGGGCGTGGCCTCGCCGACGTCCTTCGAGGAGCAGGTCGCCCGGGCCGAGCGGGTCACCGCCGAACAGTCCGCCGACCAGCCGCTGTTCCTCTTCCTGAACGTCTCGGCGCTGCACCAGCCGAACTGGTTCCACCTGCCCGGAGCCACCCGCGAGCACGGGGACTCCCGGGCCACCCACGCCGCGGCCCTGGAGTACGTGGACGCGCACATCGGCCGGCTGTTCGCCGCGATGAGCGCCCGCCGCCCCTGCTTCGCGATCGTCTGCTCCGACCACGGCACCGCCTACGGCGAGGACGGCTACACCGGCCACCGGATCGGCCACAAGGTGGTCTGGTCGGTCCCGTACGCGCACTTCACCCTCCCCGCCCGAGCGGCGGGCACCGCCACGACCTCCGAGGAGCGCGCATGACCACCGCACCCCCGCGCCCGGACTCGCCGTACCAGTCGTACGTCTACGCGTACCCGCACAAGACGGCCTACCGCCCGCTGCCCGAGCGCCCGCCGCTGCGCGAGCTGTGGACCGGCGAGGCGCAGCACGCGCTCTCGCTCTACCTCCACATCCCGTTCTGCGAGGTCCGCTGCGGCTTCTGCAACCTGTTCACCCGGATCGGCAGCCCCGAGGGCCTGACCACGGCCTACCTGGACGCCCTGGAACGCCAGGCCACGGCGGTGCGCGCGGCGCTGGACGAGGGCGCCCGGTTCGCGCTGGCCGCGTTCGGCGGCGGCACGCCCACCTATCTGACGGCCGGTGAGCTGGAGCGGCTGTGCGACATCGCCGAGCGGCAGATGGGCGCCGACCTGCGGGCGATACCCCTCTCGGTGGAGGCCTCGCCCGCCACCGCGACCACCGACCGGCTGGAGGTGCTCGCCGCCCGGGGCACCACCCGGCTGAGCCTGGGCGTGCAGTCCTTCGACGACGCCGAGGCGCGCTCCGCCGTCCGCCCGCAGAAGCGGTCCGAGGTAGAGGCCGCCCTCGGCCGGATCCGCGCGGCCGGGTTCCCGGTGCTCAACATCGACCTCATCTACGGCATCGAGGGCCAGACCGAGGCGAGCTGGCTCCGCTCGTTGGACACCGCGCTCGCCTGGCAGCCCGAGGAGCTGTACCTCTACCCGCTGTACGTCCGCCCGCTGACCGGCCTGGCCCGGCGCGGCGAGCAGGAGAGCCGGGCCGCCTGGGACGCGCGCCGGCTCGCGCTCTACCGGGCCGGCCGCGACCACCTGCTCGCCCACGGCTACCAGCAGGTGTCGATGCGGATGTTCCGTCGCGCCGCCTCCCCGCAGGCCGGCGCGGGCGAGTACGCCTGCCAGACCGACGGCATGGTCGGCCTGGGCTGCGGCGCCCGCTCCTACACCTCCCAGCTGCACTACTCCTTCGACTACGCGGTGAACGCCACCGAGGTGCGCGGCATCATCGACGACTACGTCGCCACCGAGGACTTCCACCGTGCCGAGGTGGGCCACCGGATGGGCGGCGCGGAGCCGCGCCGGCGGCACCTGGTGCAGTCGCTGCTCCAGGCCGAGGGCCTGCCCTTGGCGGACTACCGCGCCCGGTTCGGCGGTTCACCGGCCGAGGACTTCCCGGCGGAGCTGGCCGAGTTCGCGGAGCGCGGGTGGCTCGACGACGGCGACGCGGAGTTCCTGCGGCTCAGCCCGGAGGGGCTGGCGCACTCGGACGCCGCCGGGCCGATGCTGTTCTCGCCCGAGGTCCGGGCCCTGATGGCGGCGTACGAGGCGAAATGACCTTCCTCGGCATGCCCTCCGCCTCACCGCTGCCGGAGGACGGGGCGCGGAGCCTCACCCTGCTCTACCGCGGCCCGCTCGCCTCCTGCGACTACGACTGCCCGTACTGCCCGTTCGCCAAGCGGCGCGACAGCCTGGAGCAACTGCGGTCCGACCGGGCCGCGTTGGAGCGTTTCACCGGCTGGGCCGCCGGGCGCGCGGGCACCGGCGACACCCTGTCGCTGCTGTTCACCCCCTGGGGCGAGGGGCTGGTGCGGTCCTGGTACCGCCGCGCGCTGGTCGAGCTGAGCCGCCTGCCGCACGTCCGCCGGGTCGCGATCCAGACCAACCTCAGCTGCCGCACGGGCTGGCTCACCGAGGCGGACCTCGACACCCTCGCCCTCTGGGTCACCTTCCATCCCGGCCAGGTCACCCGCGAGCGCTTCCTCGCCAAGTGCCAGGAGTTGGACGCACTCGGCGTGCGCTACAGCGTCG
The DNA here is from genome assembly GCF_042802075.1 of Kitasatospora sp. NPDC057518. Taxonomy (NCBI): domain Bacteria; kingdom Bacillati; phylum Actinomycetota; class Actinomycetes; order Kitasatosporales; family Streptomycetaceae; genus Kitasatospora; species Kitasatospora sp. NPDC057518. The sequence goes on along the minus strand of NZ_JBHVEU010000152.1, from coordinate 2,458 downwards.
GCGTCGTCGGCCAACCCGAACACCTCGCCGAGGCCCGCCGGCTGCGCGCCGAGCTCCCCGAAGGCGTCTACCTGTGGGTCAACGCCGCCGAGGGCCTCGGCTACACCGACGCCGAGGCCGCCCAATGGGCCGCCGTCGACCCGCACTTCGGCTACAGCCGGCACGCCCACCCCAGCGCCGGGCTGCCGTGCCGCACCGGGGAGTCCGTACTGTCGGTGGACGGCGACGGCACCGTGCGCCGCTGCCACTTCGTCCGGGACGTCCTCGGCAACCTCTACGACGGCAGCTACCGCGCGCAACTGCTGCCGCGAGCCTGCCCGTTGCCGGTCTGCGACTGCCACATCGGCTACGTCCACCTGGAGACACTGCCGCTGTACGAGCTGTTCGGCGCGGGTGTGCTGGAGCGCGTGCCGCACGGCTGGTCCGGGGGCCGGTCATAAATCGGTTGCCAGTCGGCCACTCTGTGTGAAAGCGTACGAACAACCGCGCAGGACCAGCTGGTTCGGAAGGGAGGCCCGCAGATGATCAGTGGCATACGGCTCGCCGTCGTGCCGGGCCTCGTGCTCGGTGACACCCCGGCTCGCGCTTCGACGCGCGAGCCGCACCCGGCCTGACGCCCGCGCCCGCCCTCCCGACGGCGCCACGGCCCGACGCGCCTGCTGCTCGCCTCCTCGTCGAAGTGCTCTTCGTGTCCCCTTGCACGTTCGACCACGAGGAACCCCTGGTGTCCGACACCCACCGGCCAAGAATCGTCACCCTGCCCACCACCTCCGTCCTGCCCGCACCCTGGCACAGCGAGAACGGCACGCCCCTGCCGCGCCGCCTGATCGCCGCCGACGACACCCTGCGCGCCGAGGCCGCCTACCGGTCGGCCTGCGAGGGCACCGCCCTGCTCTGGCAGGGCGACTACCCCGGCGCGCTCCGCCTCCTGCACGCCATGCGCCGCCGCGCCGAGCGGCGCCGGCCCCGATCCGCCCCCGGCTCCCCGGCCGAGGCCTTCCGGCAGCACCGCCGGGAGCGCGCCCGCCTCGCGCGCGTCCTGGGCATGCTGCTGGTACCGCTCGGCGCGGATCACCACGTCCGACTCCACCGGGCGCCCGACGTCCGCGAGGCCTGCCGGGCGGCCTACGGACCGCTCCTTGACAACAGAATCGTGTCCCTGCGCGAGCTCCTGGGTGTGATCGGCGCCCACCAGTGGCGCACCAGAGGCGTCGAGGTCCCGGCCCTCGGCGCCCGCATCCACCCGCACTACGGGGTCTTCTCACCCGTCCGCGGCGAGTACGTCGACCTCGTCGCCCGGGCGCCGCTGCCGCCGACCGCCCATGACCACCCCACCGCCTACGACCTCGGCACCGGCACGGGTGTGCTCGCCGCGCTCCTCGCCCGGCGCGGCCTGCACGAGGTCCTGGTCACCGACGCCAACCCGCGCGCCCTCGCCTGCGCCCGCGACAACGCCCGCCGGCTCGGTCTCGCCGACCGCATCGAGACCGCGGGCACCGGCCTCTACCCTCCTGGCCGCGGCCGGGCCGCCCTGGTCGTCTGCAATCCCCCGTGGCTGCCCGGCCGGCCGAGCTCCGCGCTCGACGAGGGCGTCTACGACCCGGGCAGCCGCATGCTCCGCGGCTTCCTCGACGGCCTGGCCGACCGCCTGCTGCCCGACGGCGAGGGCTGGCTCGTCCTCTCCGACCTCGCCGAACACCTCGGCCTGCGCTCCCGCGCCGATCTGCTCGGTGCCGTCTCCGGAGCCGGGCTGCGCGTCACCGGGCGCCTCGACACCGCCCCCCGCCACCCGAGGGCCACCACCCCCGACCGGGCCGACCCCCTCCTCCACACCGCCCGCGCCGCGGAGGTCACCTCGCTCTGGAGGCTGGCCCCCGCATGACTCCCGGCGACCTGCCGCACACGGCCCGAAGCAGCCCTGCGCCCACCGGGCGACCCGGCCCGCACGTCCCTAGCCTGGTGACAGAGAGGAGGCGAAACACCATGCTTGGAGACGCTCCGCTGCAAGCAGTCATCCCCGCCACCGATCTCGCCCGCGCCAAGGCCTTCTACACCGACACCCTCGGCCTCAAGCTCGCCGAGGAAGGTGAGGAGGAGTTCGTCTGCGACTGTGGCGGCACCCAGTTCACCGTCTACCGCACTCCCAGCGGTGGACAGGCCGCCCACACCCTCGCCAGTTTCAAGGTCGCCGACCTCGACGGCGAGATGGCCGGCCTCCGCGACCGCGGCATCACCTTCGAGGAGTACGACTTCCCCGGTCTGCAGACCGTCAACGGGGTCGCCGAGGGCGAGGGTATGCGCGCGGCCTGGTTCAAGGACAGCGAAGGCAACATCGTCTGCGTGTCCCAGCGGGTCGGCCAGTAGCCGTCCCGCACCCGGCCCACCCGTCAAGCGCTGCACCGCACCCGTCGGACACGGCGCTGCTGCCCGGCCCGCTCGTACGGAACAGGCCGGGCAC
>NZ_JBHVEU010000151.1:0-18104 GCF_042802075.1 Kitasatospora sp. NPDC057518 | reverse complement strand
GCCCCGGTGAGGGGGCGTCCCGGCCGGTGGGGTCGGTCGGGCTCCACGAGCCCGGCCGACCGGTCAGCCCCCGCCGGCGTACGGGACGCCGGGCGGGCTGGCCGAGTCGAACGACTCGATCGCTCAGGCGGCGTTGGCGAGGATGTAGTCCACCGCGTCGCCGACGGTCTTCAGGTTCTTGACCTCGTCGTCCGGGATCTTGACGTCGAAGCGCTCCTCGGCGGCCACGACGACCTCGACCATGGACAGCGAGTCGACGTCCAGGTCATCGGTGAAGGACTTGTCGAGCGCGACATCCTCGGTCGGGATACCGGCGATCTCGTTGACGATCTCGGCGAGACCTTCCAGGACCTCGTCCTTGGTAGCCATACTGGCTGCTCCTCTTCGGTGTTGAACGCGTCCGGCCGGCGGCCGGACACAGGCTTGTGGATTGGGCGAATGCGCCTAGGGGAGAGTAACGACTGCCGCGGCGTACACGAGACCCGCCCCGAACCCGATGATCAGGGCCAGGTCCCCGCTGTGGGCCTCACCGCTCTCCAGCATGCGTTCCATCGCCAGCGGGATGGAGGCGGCGGAGGTGTTGCCGGTCTCGGCGATGTCGCGGGCGACGGGCACCGACTCCGGCAGCTTGAGCGCCTTGATCATGGCATCCGTGATCCGCATGTTGGCCTGGTGCGGGATGAACGCGCCGAGCTGGTCGGCGGTGATCCCGGCGGCGTCCAGCGCCTGCTGGGCCACCTTGGCCATCTCCCACACCGCCCAGCGGAAGACCGGCTGGCCGTCCATCCGCAGGGCCGGCCACTTGGTCTCCTCGCCCGCGCCGTTGACGGCGTCGGACTTGGCGAAGGCGGTGTCCCAGGCCTCGGTCTGGGTGATCAGGTCGGCCTGCGAGCCGTCCGAGCCCCAGACCAGCTTGCCGATGCCGGGAGTGTCGGACGGGCCGACGACCACGGCGCCGGCGCCGTCGCCGAAGATGAAGGCGGTGGAGCGGTCCGACCGGTCGGTCAGGTCGCTGAGCCGCTCGACGCCGATGACCAGCACGTACTCGGCGTTGCCGCCGCGGATCATGCCGTCGGCCAGGCCCAGGCCGTAGCCGAAGCCGGCGCAGGCGGCCGAGATGTCGAAGGCCGGGGCGGTGCCGCAGCCGAGCCGCTCGGAGATCTCGGTGGCGATCGCCGGGGTCTGCTTGAAGTGCGAGACGGTCGAGACGATCACGCCGCCGATCTGCTCGGCGGTGATCCCGGCCTGGGCGATCGCCTTGCCGGCGGCCTGGACGGACATCTCGGAGACGGACTCCTCCGGGCCGGCCCAGCGGCGCTCGGCGATCCCGCTGCGGGTGCGGATCCACTCGTCCGAGGAGTCGATCCACTCCAGGACCTCGGAGTTGGGGATCACCCGGACCGGACGGTAGCCGCCGACGCCGAGGATGCGCGAGTACTGCGCGCCGCTCACCGGACGGATCTGGGGCTTGGTCATGCCTGGTTCTCCTGCTCCTGACCGCCGTGCTCCGCGACGAGCGCGCGGGCCTTGTCCAGATCGGCGGGGGTCTTGAGGGCGAGCGTGGCCACACCCTTGAGGTTGCGCTTGAGCAGCGCGGTGAGGGTGCCGGCCGGGGACAGCTCGATCACGGCCGTCGCGCCCAGCTGCCCGAGGGTCTCCATGCAGAGGTCCCAGCGGACCGGGTTGGAGACCTGCGACACCAGGCGGGCGAGGACCTCCGCGCCGGAGTCCACGACCGCGCCGTCCTTGTTGGAGACGTAGCGGACCTTCGGGTCGGCCACGCTGGTCAGGGTCGGGGCCAGCTCGGCCAGCCGCTCGACGCCCGGGGCCATGTGCTCGGTGTGGAAGGCGCCGGCCACCTTGAGGGCCACCAGCTTGGAGCGGGTCGGCGGGTCCGCCTTCAGCGCCTCCAGCTGGTCCAGCGTGCCGGCGGCGACGATCTGGCCGCCGCCGTTGTTGTTGGCCGCCGTCAGGCCGTGCTCGGCCAGCTTGGCCGCGACCTCCTCCGGCTCGCCGCCGAGCAGGGCGAGCATGCCCGTCTCGGTGACGGCGGCGGCCTCGGCCATGGCCCGGCCGCGCTCGCGCACGAAGGTCAGCGCGTCGTGGGCGGTGAGCACCCCGGCGCCGGCGGCGGCGGTGATCTCACCGACGCTGTGGCCGGCCACGGCGCCGACCAGCGCACGGGCGGCGTCCTCGTCCGGGAACAGCTCCCGGGCGGTCACCAGACCGGCCGCGACCAGCAGCGGCTGGGCGACGGCGGTGTCCTTGATCTCCTCGGCGGACGCCTCGGTCCCGGCGTGCACCAGGTCGAGCCCGGCGACCTCCGACCAACCGCGCAGGCGGTCGGCGACGCCGTCGAGCTCCAGCCAGGGGCTGAGGAAACCGGGGGACTGGGCACCCTGTCCAGGGGCGACGATTACGAGCACGGTTCAACCCTCTCTCGCCAGGCGCCCAGGGGCGGGTAGGCGACGGTAACGAAGAAAACCATCCGGGATTGTATGGTCCCTACACTCCGGCTCAGCCGGGCTCCCCGACGGCGTCCAGCCGGCCGAGGGCCAGTGCGATCCGCAGAGTGAACGCCGAACGTACGTCGGAGGGGGCGTACCCCGTGACGTCAGTCACACGTCGTAGCCGGTAGCGCACCGTATTCGGGTGGACGAAGAGCATCCGGGCCGCACCCTCCAGCGAGGAGGCCTGCTCCAGGTAGACACTCAGCGTCTCCAGCAGGGCGGAGCCGGCCTCGTCCAGCGGTGTGTAGATCTCCTCCACCAGCTGGCGGCGCGCGGCCTGGTCGCCGGCCAGCGCCCGCTCGGGCAGCAGGTCGTCGGCCAGCACCGGGCGGGGGGCGTCCGGCCAGGCGGCGCAGGCCCGCAGGCCGGCCGCGGCGGCGGCGGCCGAGCGGGTCGCGGAGAGCAGGTCGGGCACGGTCGGGCCGACCACCACCGGGCCCGGCGCGAACTGGCCGATCAGCGCGCGGGCCGCGTGCACCGGCTCCTTCTCGCCGCCGACCACGACCACCAGGCGCTTGCCCAGCACCCCGGTCAGTACGTTCAGCTTGGCGTACCGGGCGGCCCGGCGGATCGCCTCGACCACCAGCTCGCTGTCTCCGTCCGGCGCGCTGCCCATCACCACCCGGACCTGGCTGGGCTGGCCCCAGCCGAGCGCCGCGGCCCGCGAGAGCACGCCCTCGTCGGCGTCGCCGGACAGCAGCGAGTTCACCACCAGCGCCTCCAGCCGGGCGTCCCAGGCGCCGCGCGCCTCGGCGGCCTGGGCGTACACCTGGGCGGTCGCGAAGGCGATCTCCCGGGCGTAGACCAGCACCGACTCGCGCATGTCCGCCTCGTCGCCGGGGGCGGCCACCTCCTCGATGGCCTCCTCCATCACCTCGATCGTGGTGCGGATCAGCTCGACGGTCTGGCGCAGGGTGATCGCCCTGGTCAGCTCGCGCGGGGCGGTGCCGAAGACGTCGGTGGAGATCGCCTGGGCGGCGTCGGGGTGGCGGTACCACTCGGTGAAGGCGGCGATGCCGGCCTGGGCGACCAGGCCGATCCAGGACCGGTGCTCCGGGGGCATCCGCCGGTACCAGCCGAGCTGGTCGTCCATCCGCGAGATCGCGGCGGTGGCCAGCTTGCCGGAGGACTTCTCCAGCCGCTTGAGCGTCGCGGCCCGGCGCTCGGCGCGCTCGGCGGCGTTTCTGCGCTCCTGCGCCGTCAGGCGGGGCGCCGCGCGGCCGGGGCGGTCACGGCCCGCCCGGGCGGCCGGGCTCTTCCCGGTGGGGTCGGGTGCGGGGCTGGGGCTGGGTTCGCTCTTGGAGTTCGCGGAAGCGGCTGGCACAAGGACAAGACTGCCTCACGCGAGTGACTGCTCGTGCACACCCCCCGGCGGAGCGGCGCGGTGGCAAGAGTCACACCCCGCGCGCCGGCGACTACGGTGGGGGCGTGACCGAAGCCGCCGACCGCCCCCGCGCCGACCTGCGCCGCACCGCCGAACGCTACCGCTCCGCCCCGGCCGAGGGCGTCGAGACCCGGCACGCGTTCTCCTTCTCGGGCCACTACGACCCGAAGAACACCCACTTCGGCGCGCTGCTCGCGTGCAACGAGGAACTCCTCGCCCCCGGCGCCGGGTTCGAGGAGCACAAGCACCGGGACACCGAGATCCTCACCTGGGTGCTGGAAGGGGCGCTGGCCCACCGGGACTCGCACGGCCACAGCGGGGTGGTCCGGCCCGGGATGGTGCAGCACCTCAGCGCCGGCTCCGGCGTCACCCACACCGAGCGCAACGTCGGCGGCGCCACCGGGCCGGTCCGCTTCGTCCAGATGTGGCTCCAGCCGGACGAGTTCGACGCGCCGCCCGCGTACGGCCTGCGCAAGGTGGAACCGGCGGACGGCGGGTTGACGCTGCTCGCCTCCGGTCTGGAGCGCGACGCCGGGACGGACGCCCTGCGGCTGCGACGCCGCGACGCCGCGCTCTGGCTGGCCACCGCCGGGCCGTGGCAGCCGCTGCCGCCGCTGCCCGAGGCGCCCTGGCGGTACGCGCACCTGACGGCCGGCTCGCTGGGCTACCGGACCGTCCCGGGGCCCAAGGGCGGCGGCCGCTCGATGGTCCCGGGCGACAGCGTGCGGATCACCGGCGAGGCCTTCGCCGACCCGGCGGCGGGGGAGACCGGCGCCGAACTCCTGCTCTGGGAGATGCACTCGCCGGTCTCGTACGGCTGACCGTCAGCCGTTCAGTTCCGCCAGCACCGCGTCCGAGAAGGCCGGCCAGGCCTCGACCGCCCACGGTCCGAAGTCCCGGTCGGTGAGCGCGACGCAGGCCGCGCCGGCCTGCGGGTCGACCCACAGGAAGGTGCCGGACTGGCCGAAGTGGCCGAAGGTTCCGGGGGAGTTGGCGGTGCCGGTCCAGTGCGGGCTCTTGCCGTCGCGGATCTCGAAGCCGAGGCCCCAGTCGTTCGGGCGGCGGTGGCCGTAGCCGGGCAGCACGCCGCTGGTGCCGGGGAAGGCGACCTCGCGGGTGGCCTGCCGGACGGTGGACGGGTCCAGCAGCTTGGGGGCCTGCAGCTCGGCGGCGAACCGGGTGAGGTCGGCGACGGTGGACAGGCCGCCGGCGCCGGCCGGGGACTTGTGGGCGGTGTGGATCAGGGTGTCCGTCATGCCCAGCGGCTCGAACACCGCCTCGGCGACGTAGCGGGAGAACTCGATCCCGGCGGCCTCGGAGAGCGTCCGGGCCAGCGCGTCGAAGCCCGCGTTGGAGTAGAGCCGGCGGTTGCCGGGCTCGGCGAACACCCGGTCCTCGTCGAAGCCCAGGCCGGAGGTGTGCGCGAGCAGGTGGCGGACGGTGGACCCGGGCGGCCCGGCCGGGTCGTCCAGCTCGAACACGCCCTCCTCCAAGGCGACCAGCGCCGCGTACGAGGTGAGCAGCTTGGTCACCGAGGCGAGCGGGAACAGGTGCTGCTGCGGCCCGTGCGCGCCCAGCACCGCGCCGTCCGCCGCCCGGACCACCGCCGCCGCGGCATGGGGCACCGGCCAGTTCTCGATCATCCGCAAGCTCTCCATGGGCCCGACTCTAGTCGCCGGGAAAATCCTCGGAAAAGGTGGTGGCGGGCCCACCCGGATGGCGGGCTTGCTTGGAGTGCACTCAAACTCTGTAGCGTCGTTCCCGTCGCACAGGACAAGGGGGAACGAGCGATGGCCGCACCCGCACGCATCGAGATCGACCTGCGCAGCTGCTCCGAGGTCTTCAGCCGCCCCGTCGGCGATCCGGACCCGAGCCCGAGGCACACCATCAGCGAGGTCGCCACGGCGAGCGGGCTGACCGCCCACACCCTGCGCTGGTACGAGCGGATCGGCCTGCTGGACCCGGTCGACCGGGCGGCGGGCGGCCAGCGCCGCTACTCCGACGCCGACCTGCACCGGCTGGCCTTCCTGGGCCGGCTGCGGCTGACCGGCATGTCGGTGGCGGACATGCTCAAGTACGTGGACATGGCCCGCCAGGGCGAGCAGACCTACGGGGAGCGTCGGCTGCTCCTGGAGGCCCAGCGCGAGGAGGTCCGACAGCGGATCGTGGACCTCCAGGCGACCCTCGCCGTCCTCGACTACAAGATCGACATCTATGCCGGGAAGGGCGCCGTCGGCGCCGGCATCCCGGCCAAGTGCCAGAACATCCATGGAGAGGAAGAGCAGAGCGCATGACTCAGACCGTCCTTCCCACCGTCGAACTCGGCACCGGCGGCCCGCTGGTGGGCGTCCAGGGCCTCGGCTGCATGGGCATGAGCGAGTTCTACGGCCCCACCGACGCCGACGAGGCGCTCGCCACCCTGGACGCCGCGCTGGAGACCGGCGTCACCCTCTTCGACACCGCCGACATGTACGGCTCCGGCCGCAACGAGGAGCTCATCGGCCCCTTCGTCCGGGCCAACCGGGACAAGGTGGTGCTCGCCACCAAGTTCGCCATCCTGCGCTCCGAGGAGGACGGCGCCGTCCGCGGCATCAGCAACGACCCGGCGTACATCCGGACCGCGGTGGACGCCTCGCTGCGCCGCCTCGGCGTGGACGAGATCGACCTGTACTACATGCACCGCCGCGACCCGGCGGTGCCGCTGGCCGACTCGGTCGGCGCCATGGCCGAGCTGGTGAAGGCCGGCAAGGTGCGCCACCTCGGCCTGTCCGAGGTGACCGGGGCCGAGCTGCGCGAGGCGCACGCCGTCCACCCGATCGCCGCGCTCCAGTCCGAATGGTCGGTGTTCGCCCGCGACGTCGAGAGCACGGCGGTGCCGGCCGCGGCGGAGCTGGGCGTCGCCTTCGTGCCGTACTCGCCGCTCGGGCGGGGCTTCCTGACCGGCGCCTTCCAGGACGCCACGGAGCTCTCGGCGAACGACTACCGCCGCAACCACCCCCGCTTCACCGGCGACAACGCGGCCGCCAACGGCGAACTGCTCGACCCGCTGCGGGAGATCGCCGCGGCCCGCGGCGTCACGCTCGCCCAGGTCGCGCTGGCCTGGGTGCACCAGCGGGCCGAGGTGCACGGGCTGGCCGTGGTGCCGATCCCGGGCACCCGCAAGCGGAGCCGGCTCGCCGAGAACACCGCGGCGGCGACGCTGCGGCTGACCGCCGAGGAGCTGGCGCTGCTGGAGCCGGTGGCCGGCCGGGTGGCGGGGAGCCGCTACGCGGACATGAGCTCCACCTCGGCGGCGCGCGAGTAGCGGGCACCGGCGGCCCGGGGAGTCGGCGGACGCCCCGGGTCGGCCGCCCGGCTCAGACCGTACGGCCCGTCCAGGCGGCCAGCCGGGTGTGCACGTCGGCGTCCTCGGCGACCGGCCGGACGGCGGCGAACGGAACGCCCGGCACCCGCCGCTCGGCCGGCAGCACGAACTCGGCGATGCCCAGGGCGGTCCGCGCCAGGTCGTCGTCCAGGGCGAAGCCGTTGTCGAGGCTCCGGGCGATGTCCCCGGAGTGGGTCACCAGCTCCATCAGGTAGCCGCCGACCGCCATCGCGCCGGGCACCTCGCCCCAGGGGGCGACGGTCGGGCGGCCGAGCTTGGCGTCGTCCGCCCAGGCGGCGGTCACCCGGGCGCGGGCCCGGCCCAGGGCGGCCGGCCAGCCCTCGTCGGACGGGTCCTCGATGGCGGCCACGGTGTCCTCGGCGTGGCCGCCCTCGCCCATGTACGCGAACCGGTGGACGCCGCCGACCACGTGGTTCAGCAGCCCGCGCAGGGTGAACTCGGTACAGGGCGTGGGCCGGTCGAGGTCGGCCGGGGTGACGGTGGCGAACAGCTTCTCCAGCTGGTCGAGGGCGGCCTGGTACTGCGGGCGGGTGTCCTGGACGGCGGTCATGGCGCTCAACTCCCTGGTGTCGGGTGGTCGTTCGGGCCCCTTTCGGGCCCGGAACGCAATCTCCCAGTAAAACCTGACAACGGCCGTCAGGATTACTGGGATTCTTGGACCATGAAGGCCGACCGCCTGCTCTCGATCCTCCTGCTGCTCCAGACCCGCGGCCGGGTGCCCGCCACCGAACTCGCCGAGCGGCTGGAGGTGTCCGTCCGCACCATCTACCGCGACGTCGAGTCGCTCTCCGCCGCCGGGGTGCCGGTGTTCACCGAACGCGGGCGGCACGGCGGCATCGGCCTGCTGCCCGGCTACCGCACCGACGTCACCGGCCTGACCGCGGACGAGGCCAGGGCGCTGTTCGTGCTCTCCGCCCAGGGCGCGCACAGCGACCTCGGGCTGGACGGCGCGCTCGGCTCGGCGCTGCGCAAGGTGATGGCGGCGCTGCCGGCCCCGCACCGGCCGGCCGCCGAGCGGGTCCGCGAGCGGATCCTGGTCGACCCGGCCCGCTGGATGCAGACCCCCGGCGCGGCCGGCCCCGCCGCCGGGCCGGACCTGGGCGAGCTGCAGTACGCCGTCTTCGCCGACCGGCGGCTGCGGCTGCGCTACCGGCACAGCGGCACGCCCGCGCCGGTGGAGTACACCGTCGACCCGTACGGGCTGGTGAGCAAGGCCGCGGTCTGGTACCTGGTGGCCGATCTGCACGGCGAGCCGCGGCTGTTCCGGGCCGACCGGGTGCTGGCCGCCGACACCACCGAGGAGGCGGTGCGGCGCCGGACCGGGGTCGGGCTCGGCGAGGTCTGGGCGGTGCTGCGCGAGCAGGTCGAACGGCTGCCGAAGGACGTGCCGGTGCGGGTGCGGGTCCGGCGCGGACGGCTGGACATGTTCCTGCGCATCCACGGCGGCCGGGTCACCGCACCGCCGCCGGAGCCGGGCGCCGTCCCGGCCGAGGAGTGGACCGAGGTGGCGATGGCCTTCCCGGCCCCGGCGGCCGTCCGGTCGCTGCTGGCCTTCGGCGCGGACGTCGAGGTGCTGGCCCCGCCGGCCGCCCGGCGCGAACTGGCCCGGGCGGCGGCGGAGGCCCTGCGGCTGTACGAAGACGGGTCTTAGGAGCCCGGGTTGGCCCGGACCACGTCCTGGTAGTGGCCGAGGGAGATCGCCGCGAAGTTGTGCAGGCTGTCGGTGCCCTCGGTGAGGTAGCCGTTGTGGCCGGCCGCGCGGGCCGAGGAGATCAGCTCGGAGCCGAAGCCGCTCGCGGCCGGGTCGGCGCCGTGGCCGAGCCCGCCGACCTCCATGAACGGCACGTTGCCGATCCAGTCGCTGGGGTTGCGGGTGGCCCAGAGGTGCACGCCCGCGCCCAGCTCGCCGGTGTTCTGCACGCCCATGCCCGGGCTGCCGAAGACCACCAGGTCGGTGATGCCGGAGGTGTCGGACGGCGAGGCGGCCGCGCGCGGGATGTCCGGGGCGGCCGTACCGCAGACCACCGAGCCGTACGAGTGGCAGAGCAGCGCCGGCGGCGCGTCCGGCCGGGTGGTCTCCTTGAGCCCGGCGAGCAGCCGCTCCAGCCGGGGGGCGGCGACGTCGGCGAGCCGGGAGGTGGCCGCGTCCGGGCCGAGGCCGGACGGGGTGACGTAGCCGGTCCAGGAGATCACGGCGGTCCGGGTGTCCGGGGCCTGGCGCTGCTCCTCGGTGTGGAGGGCGCGGGCCATGCCGGCCGGGGAGCGCAGCGGGTCGGCCGCCTGGTCGTGGTGGCCGAGGTCGGCGTCCGAGCCGGGGACGAGCACGGAGATCCGCTCGGCGTCGGCGAGGTCGCCCCACACCTCGGTGACCAGGCCGCGGCCGCGCGGGTCGAAGGCCAGGATCTGCCGGTCGGGGGCGAGCAGGTGCTCGACGTCGTTGGCGCGGGAGACGGCCAGCGCGCGGGTGTCGGAGTCCAGCGTGCCGTCGGCGGCGCGGGCCAGGGCCCGGTCGTGCTCGGCGGCCAGGGCGATCCGGTTGGCGCGGTAGCGCAGGTCCAGCGGGGCGCCGTCGTAGTTGCCGACGACCAGCGGGTAGTCCTGGATCAGCCGGTCCAGCTCGGTGGGCGCGAGCGAGGCGAAGAACGCCGCGGCGGCGGCCGGGGTGGTGGTCGCCGGGTCGGGCAGGGAGCGGCCGAAGGAGTGGTCCTCGACCCAGGCGGCGCTGCCGGCCGGGGGCGTGGAGATCGCCAGCTGTTCGGAGGAGACGGCGGCCGCGGCGGCGACGGCCCCGGCGTCGGCGAGCACCGCGCAGCCGGCGAACGCCCCGATCAGTACCCGCTTCCAGCGCCGACGGATGCGCACCGCACCAACTCCCTTGGGGCCCGCACCGTTTCGCGGGCGGTGGTGCCCGGAGGGTGCGATAGCTCTGCTGACTTCCCTGCGCAAGCCTAGGGGGCCCGAAGGGATGCCGGGAACGCCTAAACTGTGGGATGGCTCACATGAACCAGGGGTGTCCGTCCGACGTCTCCCAGTGGTTCGGACAGTGGTTCGTACGGAGGCCGGTGTGGCCGGTGGGAAGGGGCGCGCTCAGACCCCGGACTCGTCGAACGCGCGGACCAGGCGCTTCGGTGCCGTCCGCCGCCAGGCCTCGGTGACCAGGTCGCGCAGCTCGTCCCCGTCCACCAGGTCCAGCCGGACGCTCACCCAGCCGTGCCGGCCGACGTACGGGGCGGAGGAGAACACCTCGGGCTCGGCGGCGAGCAGTTCGGCCTGGTCCTCGGGGGAGGCCTTGACGGTGACGCGGTCCCCGTCGGGCGCGCCCATCGCGAAGATCCGGCCGCGCACCCGCAGCGTCTCGATGTCCCAGGTCGGCTCCTGGGCGGCCTCCGGCAGGGCCAGGGCCATCGTGCGGAACTCGTCGAACGTCACCATGGCGGCAGGGTAGGGCAGGGCACTGACAGTGCGCCCCCGGCGCGGTGGGCGACGGCCGCAGGGGCGCGGACCGACCGGTCCACGCCCCTGCGACGGTGGTGCGCCCCGCCGTTCGGCCAGGCCGCACCCGGCGGACCGTCACACCATGCCCAGCGCGTACGCCGCGAACAGCGCCGCCGCGGCCCCGGCCACCGCCTTGCCGCCCCGGGAGAAGGCCGTCCAGGGGCCGTCGAACCGGCGGGTGAACCAGCCGACCGCCACCAGCACGGCGCCGAACAGCGGCAGCAGCGCCAGCCGGGCGACCACCCAGCCGAGCGAGTCCGGCGCCGTGCTCAGCCCCGGGACGGCGCCCAGGGCGGCCGCGCCGGGCACCGCCACCGCGAGCATCGCGCTCTGGTGCCAGCAGAAGATCGTCATCGCCGACAGGTTGACCACCACGACCGGCAGCCAGAGCAGCGGACGGCCGGTCAGCAGCCGGCCCAGCCGCTCCCGCAGCAGCACCGCGGCGCCGCACTGGAACGCCGCCAGGGCGAGCACCAGCAGGGACGGCGGGTGCGAGTTGGTCCGCTCCGCCCCGGGCACGCCGACCATGCTGGCCGGGTAGTGGAAGACCAGCAGCAGCGCGGCGAACAGCGCGCCGCCGCCGAGCAGCAGCACCCGGGCCGCCGGGCGGCCGAGCCGGCCCTGCGCCCAGAGCACGCCCAGCTGGTAGCCGAACAGCCAGCCCGGCAGGATGTTCAGCAGCGCGACCCAGGACGGCACCGACCCGGCCCACGGCCCGTACCGCAGCAGGTCGACGGCGGCGACCGAGGCCACCAGCAGGCCCGCCGACCAGCCGCCCAGCCGGCGCCCGGCGGCCACGCAGAGCGGGGTGAGGGCCGTCAGCCCCAGGTAGACCCCGATGTACCAGAGCGGCTGCACCACCAGGGTGGCGCCGGTGCGCACGGTGTCCTCGGGGACGCCGAGCGCGGGCAGCAGCGGGATCAGCGCCGCCCAGACGGCCGCCACCCCGAGCACCGGGCGCAGCAGCCGGACCGCACGGGCCCGCAGCCAGCCGCCGTACGTGACGCCCTTGGCCCGGGCCCGCTCCAGCGAGCGGACCGAGGAGTGGCCGCCGACCAGGAAGAACACCCCGAGCATCTGGAGCACCCAGCTGAGCGGGGCGAAGAAGCCGAGGGTGGAGAGCGGGCTGGCGTTGTGCAGGGCGCCGTCGGGGGAGCGGGTGAAGCCGCCGAGCATCCAGTGGCCGACCGGTACGGCGAGCAGGGCGAGGGCGCGCAGCCCGTCCAGGGCGCGGTCGCGGTCGGCCGGGGTCTTCGCGTCGACCCGCGCGGCGGCGCGGCGCAGGGCGGTGAGCGGTCCGGCGGCGAGCGCTCGGGGGGTACGGGGCGGGGCGGCGAGGGTGTCGGCCATGGTGGTGCTCCTTCCGGTGCGGGCGGGTCAGGCGCGGCCGAGGGCGACGGCGGCGTAGGCGGCGAGGGAGGCGGTGCCGGGGGCGAAGTAGCCGGTGTGGCCGTGGGATCCGGTGGCGGGCAGCGGGCGGGCGCCGAAGCCGGGGGCGGTCGGGTCGGCGCCGTGGCCGAGGCCGAACAGCCGGACCTTGGGCACGTCGCCGATCCAGTCGGAGTCGTTGCGGGCGGTGGCCCAGAGCGGGACGCCCGGGTCGAGGTCGGCGGCCGAGCCGACGCCCATGCCGGGCGAGCCGAGCACCACCACGCCGGAGGCCTGTGCGGGGGTGGGGCGGGCCAGGCCGCAGACCACCGAGCCGTAGCTGTGGCAGAACACGGTGGGCGGGTCCTGCGGGCGGGTGGTGACGGCGAGTCCGTCGAGCAGCCGGGTGAGGCGGGGGGCGCCGGCCCGGGCCAGGTCCTCGGTGGCGGCGTCCAGGCCGAGGCCGAGCGGGGTGGTGTAGCCGGCCCAGGCGATCACGGCGGTCCGTCCGCCGGTGGCGTCCAGGAGCGCCCGGGCCATGCCGGCCGGGGTGCCGTACGGGTCGCCGGCGCGGTCGAAGCGGAGCAGGTCGGTGTCGGAGCCGGGGACGATCACGGCGGTGCGGCGGGCGGTGGCGAGGTCGCCGTACACCTCGGCGACCTGACCGCGGCCGCGCGGGTCGAAGGCGAGGATCCGCCGGCCGCCGTCCAGCAGGGCGCGGTAGCGCTCGGCGCGGGTGCGGGCGGCCTCGTGGTCCTGCGGGGTGAGGGCGGGGTCGGCGGCCCGGGCGAGTTCGCGGGTGCGCTCGGCGGTCAGGGCCAGGGCGTTGGCCCGGTACCGGAGGGCGACCGGGGCGCCGTCCAGGTTGCCGACCACCAGCGGGTACCGGGCGGTCAGGGCGTCCTGCCGGGCCGGGTCCAGCCCGGCGAAGAACGCGGCGACCCGGGCCGGTTCGGTGGTGGCCGGGTCGGGCAGCCGCAGGCCGAGCGAGGTGTCGGCCGTCCACGCGGCGCTGCCGGGCGGCGGGCCGGTGACCGGGGTCTGGGTGTCGGCGGCCCAGCCGCCCGCGCCGAGCATGATCGCCACTGCCACCGCGGCGCCGGCGATCGCCCGCCCGGCTCGAAACCTGCGCATGTCCCTGCTCCCTCCTCGTCCGTTCGGCCGCCGACTCGGTTCGGCTTCCGACGAGGAGGAAGGTAGGAATGCGACGGCCCCGCGGACGTCACACCGCGGGGCCAACTCCCGGGTGCTACCCGGGTATCAGAGGAGCGGGCGAACAGCTGCCGGTTACTGACCCGGTGTCACCAGGCCGGACTCGTAGGCCAGGATCACCGCCTGGGCGCGGTTGTGCAGGCCGAGCTTGGCGAGGATGCGCCCGATGTGGGTCTTGACGGTCTGCTCGGCGAGCACCAGCCCGGCGGCTATCTCCTGGTTGGACAGGCCGCGGGCGATCAGCTCCAGCACCTCGGTCTCGCGCGGGGTCAGGCCGTTGAGCCGCACCTTGGGGTCGCGGCGCCTGGCCGGGCGGGTGCGGGCGAAGTCCTCGATCAGCCGGCGGGTCACCGAGGGGGCGAGCAGCGCCTCGCCGGCCGCGACCACCCGGACCGCGGCGATCAGGTCGGCCGGCGGGGCGTCCTTGAGCAGGAAGCCGCTGGCCCCGGCGCGCAGTGCCTCGTACACGTAGTCGTCCACGTCGAAGGTGGTCAGCATCAGCACCTTGGGCCGGTGGGCGCCGGGCACGGCCGGGTCGAGCAGCCGCCGGGCCGCCTCCAGGCCGTCCATGACGGGCATCCGGACGTCCATCAGCACCAGGTCCGGGTGGGTGCGGCCGTTGACCTCCAGGGCCTGGGCGCCGTCCGCCGCGTCCCCCACCACGTCGATGTCGCTCTGGGCGTTGAGCAGGGCCGCGAAGCCCGCGCGCACCATGGCCTGGTCGTCGACGATGATCACGCGGATGGTCATGCGGTGGTCTCCTGGGGGGTGTCGGTGTCGGGGCGGTCGACGGGCAGGACGGCGGCCACCTTGAAGCCGCCGTCCGGCAACGGGCCGGTGTCCAGCCTGCCATCGACCAGCCGGACGCGTTCACGCATTCCGACCAGCCCCTGCCCGGTGCCCTCGACCGAGGCCTCCAGCGACTCGGTGCGCTGCGGCGGGGGCGCGTTGACCACCGTCACCAGCAGCGCCGGGCCGTCGGTGCTCAGCGACACCCAGGCCCGCGCGCCGGGGGCGTGCCGCACCACGTTGGCCAGCGCCTCCTGCACGATCCGGTAGGCGGACAGGCCGACGGCCTGCGGTGCCTGGTCCAGCAGGTCCACCAGGCCCGGTTCCACCGTCAGTTCGGCCGGCACCCCGGCCCGGCCCACCGTCTCGACCAGCTGGGCGAGTTGGCCCACCCCGGGCTGCGGGGCCCGCTCCCCGCCGGACTCCTCGCTGCGCAGCACGCCGAGCAGCCGGCGCATCTCGGCCAGCGACTCGCGGGCGGTGCCGGCTATCGCGGTGAACTCCTCGGCGGCCTCGTCCGGCACCCCGGTGATCCGGTACGGCGCGCTGGCGGCCTGCACCGCGATGACCGACATGTGGTGCGCGACCACGTCGTGCAACTCCCGTGCGATCCGGGCGCGTTCCTCCAGCAGGGTGCGGCGTTCACGTTCGACCTCGCTGATCTGCTCCTGCTCGCTGAGCAGCCGGCGCGCCTCGGCGCGGTCCCGGACGGCCCAGCCGAGCAGCAGCACGGCGCCGCTGAGCGCGATCAGCAGCATGGTGGTGCCGTCGCCGGAGCGGGGCAGGCCGAGCGTGGTGGTGAGCGCGGTGAGCGCGATGGTGGCGAGCCAGACCGAGAGCAGGGTGGCCCGGCTCTCCCGCAGCGCCAGGGCGATCAGCAGGAAGAGGTACGAGAGGATCATCGGCGCGGTCCACGGCCAGGTGCCGCCGTCCTGGTCGTACCGGGCGGTGATGGTGGCGGTGGCGACCAGGGTGCCCGCGCTGATCCACCAGGCGGCCAGCGGCCGGGTGATGGCGAGCAGCAGCGGCACCGTCTGGGCGACGGTGAGCGCGCCGGCCACCGGGAGCACCAGGCCGAAGAAGCCGACCAGGGTGGCGATCCCGGCGGGGATCAGCGAGGACAGCATGATCAGGACGACGGCGTACGGCAGCCGGCGCACCCAGCGCCGGGGCGACGTTCCGAGCAGCGGGGTGTGGCCGCCGCTCGGGGTGGTCAGGTGGTGTCGGAAGGTGCCCAGCAGGCGCAGGGCGTGCGGGCGGACGTCGGCGGCGGTGAGGTTCTTCATCGCGCGCCAGCCTAGGAGGGCGGGGCCCCGCCGGGCGTCGCACCGGAGCCCGATTTTCCGGGTGCTACCGGGGTACCGGGTGATACCCCGGTATGACGCGGGTGCGCGGCCGGGTACTACGCGCGGTCGTGCCAGTGGCCGGCCAGGGCCGGGCCGAGCTGGTCGAAGTGACGCTCGATCACCGCGACCATGCCCTCGGGGCCGGCCGGCTCGTGCTCGGCGCTCCAGGAGAGGTGGGCCAGGCGCAGCAGTCCGCCGAAGACGGCGGCGAGCACGGCCGGGCGCAGGTCCTCGGCCGGGTCCAGGCCCTCGCGTTCGGCGAGCACCCGGACGACCAGCCGTTCCTGCTCGTTGACCCGCCGCAGGTGGGCGGCGAGCAGCGGGGGCGTCTCCTCGATCATCCGCATGAGTTCGAGGGCGCTGTGGATCGAGCCGGGGCCGGCGGCCTCCTCGCTGCCGAGGTCGTGCCAGGCCTTGACGATCGAGGCGCGCAGGGCCTGGAGCGGGGTCTCCTCGGCCGGGCGGTGGCGCAGGCACTCCATGAAGTAGTCCTCGGCCACGGCCATCACGGCGAGCGCGACCTCGTCCTTGTTGGCGAAGTAGCGGAAGAAGGTGCGCTGGGAGACGTCGACGGCGGAGGCGATCTCGTCGACGGTCGTCCGGGCGAAGCCCTGCCGGAGGAAGAGCACGTGGGCGGCCTGGATCAGGGCGTACCGGGTCTGCTGCTTCTTGCGCTCGCGCAGTCCGGGCGTGCGCCCGGGGCCCTCCGGGGCGGCGGTGGTGCGGGGGGTGTGAGCGGCCATGAGCAGGGGCCTTCCGGAGGGCTGGGTACGGCGGTGGGAGCACGATCCTAGCGCTCTGACAAATGTCAGTTATGGCCAGAAGTCACTGTTTGCCGAATGTCAGCGGCTGACATAATCTGCCGAGGTGGCGCCCGTCGGGCCGGGGCACCTGTGGGGACGGGTGGGCCGGGGCGCCACGACCACGTCCTGCACCCCAGCCACGCCCCCGGAGGGCCCTGATGAGCCAGTCCGTCGTGAAGAACTCCGAGGCGGACGCACCGCCGCCGCCGAACCCGCCGTCGGGGGGCGGCCTCAAGGGGCACCCCTGGCTGACCCTGCTGACCGTCGCGGTCGGCGTCATGATGGTCGCGCTGGACGGCACGATCGTCGCCATCGCCAACCCGGTGATCCAGGAGAAGCTGCACGCGGCGCCCGCCGAGATCCAGTGGGTCACCAGCGGCTACCTGCTGGCCCTGGCGGTCTTCCTGGTCACCGCCGGCAAGATCGGCGACCGCTTCGGCCACAAGGCCACCTTCCTGGTCGGCGCGGTGGGCTTCGCCGTGACCTCGGCCGCGATCGGCTTCGCCGGCAACATCCAGACCGTGATCGCCTTCCGGGTGCTCCAGGGCCTGTTCGGCGCGCTGCTCCAGCCGGCCGCGCTCGGCCTGCTGCGCGGGGCCTTCCCGGCCGAGCGGCTCAACATGGCGATCGGCATCTGGGGCGGCGTGATCGGCGCCTCCACCGCGGCCGGCCCGATCGTCGGCGGCCTGCTGGTCGAGCACGTCAACTGGGAGTCGGTGTTCTTCATCAACGTCCCGGTCGGCCTGATCGCGCTGGCGCTGGGCCTGTGGATCCTGCGGGACGTCCGCGCCGAGAAGGCCGCCAAGTCCTTCGACCTGCCCGGCATCGCGCTGCTCTCGGTGGGGATGTTCGCGCTGGTCTTCGGCATCATCAAGGCCCCCGAGTGGGGCTGGGGCGACGGGCGGACGCTGCTGTTCCTGGGCGGCGCGGTGGTCCTGATGGTGCTGTTCGCGCTCTGGCAGGGCAAGGCCCGCGAGCCGCTGGTGCCGCTCGGCCTGTTCCGCTCGGTGCCGCTGTCGGCGGGCGTGCTGCTGATG
Organism: Kitasatospora sp. NPDC057518; assembly: GCF_042802075.1. Classification (NCBI taxonomy): domain Bacteria; kingdom Bacillati; phylum Actinomycetota; class Actinomycetes; order Kitasatosporales; family Streptomycetaceae; genus Kitasatospora; species Kitasatospora sp. NPDC057518. Next base: position 775 of record NZ_JBHVEU010000151.1, on the reverse strand, counting down.
GCGCTGATGGCCTTCGCGTTCTTCGGCGCGATCTTCTTCGTGACCTTCTACCTCCAGAACGTGCACGGGATGAAGCCGGTCGACGCCGGCGTCCACCTGCTGCCGATGACCGGCATGATGATCGTCGGCTCGCCGCTGGCCGGCCTGGCGATCGGGAAGCTGGGCCCGCGCATCCCGATCGTGGCCGGGATGCTGATCACCACCGTCGCGATGTACGGCATGTCCACCCTGGACACCGGCTCCGGCAACGGTGTGATGTCGCTCTGGTTCGTCCTGATGGGCCTCGGCATCAGCCCGGTCATGGTCGGCGCCACCGAGGTGATCGTCGGCAACGCCCCGCTGGAGCTGTCCGGCGTGGCCGGCGGCCTCCAGCAGGCCGCGATGCAGGTCGGCGGCAGCCTCGGCACCGCGGTGCTGGGCGCGCTGATGGCCGCCAAGGTCGGCGACGTGCTGCCGGGCAACTGGGCCGAGGCCGGCCTGCCGCCGGTCGAGGGCGCGGCGGGCGAGGGCCTCAAGCAGGCCGCCCAGCTCGGCATCGCCCCGCCGGCCCCGGCCGGCACCCCGCAGCAGGCGGTGGACGCGATGGCCGGCGCCGTCCACGAGTCCTTCGTGAGCGGCATGTCGCTCGCCTTCGCGGTGGCCTCCGTGGTGGCCCTCGCCGCCGCCGCGCTCGGCCTGCTCACCCGCCGCGGCACCACCGACGCGGGCCCGTCCGTGCACATCTGACGGCCCCACGGCCCCGCCGCACCCCGACGGCCCCGGACTCCTCGGAGTC
>NZ_JBHVEU010000150.1:0-18151 GCF_042802075.1 Kitasatospora sp. NPDC057518 | reverse complement strand
GATTCCGGGAGCGGCCGTCCGTTCCGCGCGGGGGCCGGGCGGGCCCGACGCGCGGTTTTCGCATGGTGAACACGTGTGCGACCGGTGGAGGTCGCGGCGGCCCCGGGGGTTCGGCGCACCGGGGTTCCGGCCCGCCGTGCCCCCGCTCCGACCTGCGGGTTCGTCCCGGTTCCCGGTTCGTGCGGGCTTGGCGGCATTCGCACACTAGGCTCGGACCCATGACCGAGCACCAGCTTCCTCAGGGCTTCGAGACTCTCGCCATCCACGCGGGTCAGGAAGCAGACCCCCAGACCGGGGCTGTCGTCACGCCGATCTACCAGGTGTCCACCTACAAGCAGGACGGGGTGGGCGGCCTGCGGGGCGGCTACGAGTACAGCCGCAGCGCCAACCCGACCCGCACCGCGCTGGAGGAGTGCCTCGCGGCACTGGAGGGCGGCGCCCGCGGCCTCGCCTTCGCCTCCGGCCTGGCCGCCGAGGACACCCTGCTGCGGACCATCCTCAAGCCGGGCGACCACATCGTCATCCCCAACGACGCCTACGGCGGCACCTTCCGGCTGTTCGCCAAGGTGCTGACCCGCTGGGGCGTCGAGTTCTCCGTCGCCAACACCCAGGACCTGGCCACCGTCCGCGAGGCGCTGCGCCCCAACACCCGCGCGGTGTGGGTGGAGACCCCGTCCAACCCGCTGCTGGGCATCACCGACCTCACCGCGCTCGCCGAGATCGCGCACGGTGCCGGCGCGCTGCTGGTGGTCGACAACACCTTCGCCAGCCCGTACCTCCAGCAGCCGATCGCGCTCGGCGCGGACGCGGTCGTGCACTCCACCACCAAGTACATGGGCGGCCACTCGGACGTGGTCGGCGGTGCGCTGGTGCTGGCCGAGGCGGGCCTCGGCGAGGAGGTCGCGTACCACCAGAACGCGATGGGCGCCGTCTCCGGCCCGTTCGACGCCTGGCTGGTGCTGCGCGGCATCAAGACGCTGGGTGTCCGGATGGACCGGCACAGCGCCAACGCGGAGAAGGTCGCCGAGCTGCTGGCGAGCCACCCGAAGGTCAGCCAGGTGCTCTACCCGGGCCTGCCCGAGCACCCCGGCCACGACATCGCGGCCAAGCAGATGAAGGCCTTCGGCGGCATGGTCTCGTTCCGGGTCGCCGGCGGCGAGGAGGCGGCCGTCGAGGTCTGCAACCGCGCGCAGCTGTTCACCCTCGGCGAGTCGCTCGGCGGCGTCGAGTCGCTGATCGAGCACCCGGGCCGGATGACCCACGCCTCGGTGGCCGGTTCGGCGCTGGAGGTGCCGTCCGACCTGGTGCGCGTCTCGGTCGGCATCGAGTCGATCGACGACCTGCTGGCCGACCTCAAGCAGGCGCTGGGCTGAGCAGGTTGAGGGGCCTGGGGCCCCTCACTGCCCCTGCTGGTCCGCCGTGTACGACTCCATCGCGAGGTTGAAGCGGGCCAGCAGGGCGCAGAACGCGCGCTGTTCCTCCGGCGGCCAGCCGGCCACCAGGCGGCGGGTCAACTCGGCCCGGCCGTCCCGGACTTCGGTGAGCCGGCCGACGCCGTGCGAGGTCAGCGCGAGCCGTACGGCACGGCGGTCGGCCGGGTCCTGCACCCGGCCGACCAGCCCGGCCGCGACCAGCGGGGCGACCTGGCGGGTCACCGTGGAGGAGTCCACGCCCAGCGCCTCGGCCAGCGCCTTCACGTTGGCCGGCCCGTGCCGCTCCAGCCGGTCGAGCAGCAGGTAGGCGGCCCGGTCCAGCACCCCGACCCCGCCGCCGCCGGAGGTCCGGACCTGTTCCATTCGGCGCGCGAACACCGCGAGCTGGTACTGGAGTTGGGTGTGCACGGGGTCGGTGCGGTCGGTGGCCTGGGGCGAGGTCGTCGTCATCGCGGCTCACGATCGTCGTGCGGTGAGAGAGACTCAGAAGCAGCAGCGTACGCGGGCCGGGCGGGCCCGGGAACAGGCCCGGCATGCCGGATTGCCTCTCCCCGTCCCCGTACCCTGGCGCCATGCACACCTGGCCGATCACCCTCGACGACGTCCGCGGCGCCCAGAAGATGCTCGCCGGGGTCGCCCGGGTGACCCCGATGGAGGGCAGCCGGCACCTCTCCGGGCTGATCGGCGCGCCGGTCCACCTGAAGTGCGAGAACCTCCAGCGCACCGGGTCCTTCAAGCTGCGCGGGGCGTACGTGCGGATCGCGGGACTCTCGCCGGTGCAGCGGGCCGGCGGGGTGGTGGCGGCGAGCGCGGGGAACCACGCCCAGGGGGTGGCGCTGGCGGCCGCGCTGCTGGGCGTGCGCTCCACGGTGTTCATGCCGGTCGCGGCGCCGCTGCCGAAGGTCGCGGCCACCCGGGAGTACGGCGCCGAGGTGCGGCTGCACGGGGCCACCGTGGACGAGGCCCTGCAGGCCGCGCAGCGGTACGCGGAGGCGACCGGCGCGGTGTTCATCCACCCCTTCGACCACTGGGACGTGGTCACCGGCCAGGCGACCGTCGGGCTGGAGATCCTGGAGCAGTGCCCGGAGGTGCGGACCATCCTGGTCGGGGTGGGCGGCGGCGGGCTGCTGGCCGGGATCGCGGCGGCGGTCAAGCCGCTGCGGCCGGACGTGCGGGTGGTCGGGGTGCAGGCGGCCGGCGCCGCCGCGTACCCGCCCTCGCTGGCGGCGGGGCGCCCGGTGTCGCTGGAGCACTTCGCCACCATGGCGGACGGGATCATGGTCGGGCGCCCCGGCGACATCCCGTTCGAGGTGGTCAACACGCTGGCGGACGGCGTCCGGACGGTCTCCGAGGACGCGCTGTCGCGGGCGCTGCTGCTCGGGCTGGAGCGGCTGAAGCTGGTGGTCGAGCCGGCCGGGGCGGCCCCGATCGCGGCGCTGCTGGAGCAGCCGGACTCCTTCGAGGGGCCGGTGGTGGCGGTGCTGTCCGGCGGCAACATCGACCCGCAGCTGATGCAGCGGGTGCTGCGGCACGGGCTGGCGGCGGCCGGGCGCTACCTGTCGCTGCGGGTGCGGCTGGCGGACAAGCCGGGCGCGCTGGCGGACCTGTTGGGCGTGCTGACCAGGGTGGACGCCAACGTGCTGGACGTGGCGCACGTGCGGACCGACCCGCGGCTGGGGCTGACCGAGGTCGAGGTGGACCTGCACCTGGAGACCAAGGGGCCGGAGCACTGCGCGCTGGTGGTCGGGGAGTTGCGGGACGCGGGGTACGTGGTGGTCGCCGGCTGAACTCCCACCCTTGACGCGATATATCGCGTGCTGGGAGACTCGCGATACATCGCGTTCGAGTCCCACGGGCCGAGAATCGAGTCGCCTGTGTGCCCAAATTCGGGGCAAAGTGGGACAGATCGCCCCATACGTCCGAGGAGATGAGGCAAGGCCATGGCGCCAGCCATCCAAGCCGAGAACCTGGTGAAGACCTTCGGCGACGTACGAGCCCTGGACGGCGTCAGCCTCGACGTCCCCGAGGGAACGGTGCTCGGGCTGCTCGGCCCGAACGGCGCCGGGAAGACCACCACCGTGCGGGTCCTCACCACCCTGCTCCGCCCCGACTCCGGCCGCGCGGTGGTCGCCGGGGTCGACGTGCTCAAGCACCCCAACCAGGTCCGCAGCCTGATCGGCCTGTCCGGCCAGTACGCGGCGGTCGACGAGTACCTGACCGGCTTCGAGAACCTCACCATGGTCGGCGAGCTGTACCAGATGAGCAACCGCGCCGCGAAGGCCCGCGCGCTGGAGCTGCTGGAGTGGTTCAGCCTCACCGAGGCCAAGGACCGCACCGCCAAGACCTACTCCGGCGGCATGCGCCGACGCCTGGACCTCGCCGCCGCGCTGGTCGTCCGCCCGCCGGTGATGTTCCTGGACGAGCCGACCACCGGCCTCGACCCGCGCAACCGGCTCGCGCTCTGGGAGGTCATCGAGACGCTGGTCGAGCAGGGCACCACGCTGCTGCTCACCACCCAGTACCTGGAGGAGGCCGACCGGCTCGCCCACGACATCGCGGTGGTCAACCACGGCCGGGTGATCGCCCGCGGCACCGCCGACCAGCTCAAGGCGCAGATCGGCGGCGAGCGGATCGTGGTCGTGGTGCACGAGCCCGGCCTGGTCGGCGACGCGGTCACCGCGCTGTCCCGCTACGCGCTGAGCGAGCCGACGGTGGAGAAGAACACCCGCCGGATCACCGTGCCGGTCAGCGGCGGCGCCCGGGTGCTCGCCGACGCGATCCGCGAACTCGACTCCCGCGGGATCGAGATGGACGACATCGGGCTGCGCCGCCCGACCCTGGACGACGTCTTCCTCACCCTCACCGGCCACGTCGCCGAGGAGCGGCCCGAGGAGGAGGACGGCGCCGACGCCAAGGCGCGCGGCCGGGGCAGGGGGAAGGGCGGCCCGGACGGCCCGGGCGGCCCGGGGCCGGACAAGCGGGCCGTCGCGGCCGGGAAGGAGAGCTGAGATGACCACCGCCACCGAGCACGCCATCGGACCGGCGATACCCAGGCAGCGCCGGGGGATCGCCGCCTCCCTGCACGACTCCTGGGTGGTCGCCAAGCGCAACCTGCGCCGGATGACCCGCATCCCGGAGATCGTGGTCTTCGGGCTGATGCAGCCGGTCATGTTCGTGCTGCTGTTCTCGTACGTGATGGGCGGGGCGATCAAGATCCCCGGCACCGACTCCAGCTCGGACACGTACATCCAGTACCTGATGGCCGGAATCTTCGCCCAGACCGTCACCTTCGCCGTCGCCGGCGCCTCGGCGGGCATCGCGGAGGACATGAGCAAGGGGCTGGTGGACCGGTTCCGCTCGCTGCCGATGGCCCGCTCCGCGGTGCTCGTCGGCCGCACCCTCGCGGACCTGTGCCAGACCGCGTTCACCCTGGTCGTGCTGGCGGTGGTCGCGCTGCTGGTCGGCTGGCGGATCCACGAGGGCGTGCTCAAGGCGCTCGGCGCCTTCGGCCTGCTGCTCCTGCTCGGCTACGCCTTCTCCTGGATCGGCGCGCTGATCGGCCTGTCGGTGCGCAGCCCCGAGGCGGCCACCTCGGCCGGGCTGATCTGGCTGTTCCCGCTGACCTTCGTGTCCAACGCCTTCGTGCCGGTCACCTCGATGCCGGGCTGGCTCCAGGGGATCGCGTACTGGAACCCGTTCAGCGCCACCGTGCAGGCCTGCCGGGTGCTGTTCGGCAACCAGGTCGGGCCGGTGGACAGCGCCTGGCCGATGCAGCACGCGGCGCTGGTGTCGGTGCTGTGGTCGATCGTGATCACCGCGGTGTTCTCCTGGCTGGCGGTGCGCAAGTACCGCTCCTCCACCGCCTGACCGGGGCCCGGGGCTGATCGGGCCCCTGGGTTGATCGGGTCCCGGAGCTGATCGGGTCCTCGGGCTGATCGGGTCCCGTGCCCGGCCCCGCCCGGAACGCCGGAGGGCGGCCGCGGAAGTCCCTGACTCCCGCGGCCGCCCCCGTGTCGTGGCGCGGCCGGATCAGCCGGCGTGCGGCACGACCTTGACGATCTTCACCATGGCCGGCTTGCCGTTCGGCAGCTCGTAGGTGGCCTCGTCACCGATCCGCTTGCCGTCGATCGCGCGGCCCAGCGGGGACTGCGGCGAGTAGACGTCCAGCTCGTCCGAGCCCGCGACCTCGCGGGAGGCGAGCAGGAACTCCATGAGGTCGTCCTCGTCGCCGTCGAAGGCGACCGTGACGACCATGCCCGGGGCCACCATGCCCGAGTCGGCCGGCGCCTCGCCGACCTTGGCGCGCTCCAGCAGCTGGGTGAGCTGACGGATCCGCAGCTCGTACTTGCCCTGCTCCTCCTTCGCCGCGTGGTAGCCGGCGTTCTCCTTGAGGTCCCCCTCCTCGCGCGCCGCCTCGATCTTCTGGGCGATCTCGATGCGCCAGGGCCCGGTCAGGTGGTCCAGCTCGGCCTTGAGCTGGTCGTAGCCGGCCTGAGTGAGCCAGGTCACGTTCTCACTGGTCTGGGTCACGGGTGCTCCTCGTAGGTGCTGGGGCTGTGCTGAGGGTGTGAGTCGTCAGCAGGGGTCGGTGGTGATATCGGTCTCAACTACAAAGCAACGCCCGCTCCCGTACCATCCGGTGCGGAAGGGGCGAAACCACGAGCCTAACAAGTCCTGCTGACAAGCGGGAGGGGCGTTTGCGCGCCATTGACGGCGGCGTTACGCCGAGGTGTACAGCAACCGGGTGCGGGACCCTCTACGGATGCCCGTTCTCCGGATCGAATATGCGCGCCGCCCCGGTCGGGGTGCGCTGTCCGGCCCGGGCGCGCCGCCCGCCCGGGGCGCGTTGCGCGGTCGGGGTGCGCTGTTCGATCGGGCTGCGCCACCCGGCGCGGGTGCGCTACTCGGCGGGAGTGAGCTGCTCGGCGGGGGCGCGTTACTTGGCGGGGGTGCAGCCCAGCAGTTCGGCGGTGGTGCCGCGCGAGGTGGTGCGCAGGGTGACCACCGCGTCGTAGCTGGAGCCGGCCGCCGGGACGGGGAAGTCGGCCACCCCGACCACCCCGTGGTCGTCGCCCTGGGAGCGGACCGTGCAGCTGCCGGCCTGCCCGCTGCTCTTGCGCACGGTGAGGTGCAGCTGGACCTCGGAGTCGGAGAGTACCTCGAAGGTCGGCACCGAGCCGTTGATCTTCGACTCGCGCAGCATGTAGGAGCCGCCCAGCCAGGCGATCAGGCCGAGGCCCAGCACGCCGCAGACCGCGCCGATCACCTTCAGGCGGCGGTCCGAGTCGCGGTCGCCGCCACGGCCGTAGCGCCCCTCGGGCGGTGCGGTGGCGGTGGTGTCTGCACTCATCGGACTCCGTCCTCTCCTGGGGGAGGGGCCGCCCGGGGTGGTGCGGGGGAATGCGACGCTCCTCCAGTCCGTCACTATAGGAGGGGCACGCCCGCGGCCGGTCCGGCGGGGGCAGGGCTCGGCCGCGCCGGCGACGATCCGCGGCCCGGCCCCGCGGCGACGCGGTCCCGGAGTGAGCGGTTCGTACGGTGGGCAGACCCGGACTTCGCGGAACGCCCGACAAGTGTGGAAGGAACGCAAGGCGTTGACTGAGCAGTTGCGACTGATGGCGGTGCACGCCCACCCGGACGACGAGTCCAGCAAGGGCGCGGCCACCATGGCCATGTACGTCGAGCAGGGCGTGGACGTGCTGGTGGCCACCTGCACGGGGGGCGAGCGCGGGTCGGTCCTCAACCCCAAGCTCCAGGGGGACCCGTACATCGAGGAGAACATCCACGAGGTGCGCCGCAAGGAGATGGACGAGGCGCGGGCGATCCTCGGCGTCGACCAGGCCTGGCTGGGCTTCGTCGACTCCGGGCTGCCCGAGGGGGACCCGCTGCCCCCGCTGCCCGAGGGCTGCTTCGCCCTCCAGGACGTCGAGGCGGCGGCGGAGCCGCTGGTCCGGCTGATCCGCGAGTTCAAGCCGCAGGTCATCACGACCTACGACGAGAACGGCGGCTACCCGCACCCGGACCACATCATGACCCACAAGATCACCATGCTGGCCTTCGACGCCGCGGGTGACCCGGACGCCTACCCGGAGGCCGGCGAGCCCTGGCAGCCGCTGAAGCTGTACTACAACCACGGCTTCCCGATGGGCCGCATCCGGGCCCTGCACGAGTACCTCACCGAGCACGGCCACGAGTCGCCGTACGGCGAGTGGATCGAGGGCTGGGAGAAGAGCGGCCGCAAGGAGCGCGAGATCACCACCCGGGTCCGCTGCGGCGACTGGTTCGAGACCCGCGACCGCGCGCTGATCGCCCACGCGACCCAGATCGACCCGGACGGCCCGTGGTTCCGCGTCCCGCTGGAGGTCCAGCGCGAGGTCTGGCCCACCGAGGACTACGAGCTCGCCCGTACCCTGGTCGACGTCGACCTGCCGGAGGACGACCTGTTCGCCGGCCTGCGCACCCCCACGCTGGCGGCCGAGGCCGCCGACACGCGCGACTGAACCACCCCCCGATGGCCCGGCTCCCCGTGAGCCGGGCCACCATAGAGATATGAGCGCCTCCGTGAACCTCGTCAATCTCGCCGCTGACCTCGCCGTCGACGACGCCAAGGTCACCCCCGGCCTCCTCGGCTTCGTCGTCTTCGCCGCCCTCGGCGTCGCGACCTGGTTCCTGGCCAAGTCGATGAACCGGCAGTTCAAGAAGGTCGACTTCGTCGAGGAGCCGGAGGGCCCGAAGGAGTGAGCCGTCGGCCGGTCCCCCGTGGGGGCCGGCCTTCTCCGGAACCGGCTGGGGCCCGTCTGCGGTGAGAGCCGTCCGTTGGGTCCGTCTTCGGTGAGAGCCGTCCGCGGGGCCCGTCTTCGGTGAAGCCGTCCTGGCGGGCCGTCAGGCTTCGTAGGATCCCGAACCATGACGTGGTCGTGGCACACCGTGGTGCGCAGGGCGGGGTACGGAACGGCGGCGGCGGGGGTGCTGGCGGCCGCGCTGGCCGGGTCGGGGGACCCGGGGCCGCTGATCGTCGGCTCCGGCGCGGTGGCGGTGGTGGCCGGGCTGTTCCCGGTGCTCTGGGCCCCGGGGCGGGTCGGCGCGGTGGGCCCCTCGGTGCTGGCCGCCTGCGCGGTGTCGCTGCTGGTGACGGCCGGCTACCGGGGGCCGGCGTCCGGCGGCATCGAGTTGTGGTGGCTGCTGGAGGCCGTCGCGCTGCTCGCGCCGGTCGTCCCCGCGGTGCGCAGGCTGTCCCCGGCCGCCGCCTTCGGCCACGGCACGCTGCTGGTGGCGGCGGTGGCGCTGCTGCCGCTGCGGATCGCCCTCTGGGCCGAGCCGCCGGCCCCGCCCGTGGTGACCGTCAAGCTCTGCCTGGGCTCGGCCCTGCTGGCCTGCGTGGTGGTCGGGGTCGGCCGCTACCTGCGCTCGATGGACAGCCGCGCGCGGGCGGCGGTGGTGGCCGAACGGCGGGCGCAGCGCCTGGACCTGGCCCGAGACCTGCACGACTTCGCCGCGCACGACGTCACCGGGGTGGTGGTGCTGGCCCAGGCCGCGCAGGTGCTGGCCCAGAAGGACCCGGGGCGGGTGGTCGAGCTGCTGGCGGGGATCGAGGCGGCCGGTCGGCAGGCACTGGTCACCATGGACCGGACGGTCCAGGTCTTCACGGCGGACGACGCCGATCCGGAGCCGCGCGGGTCCGGGGCGGTCGCGACGGCCGACCGGGGCGCGGGGCGGGCGGCGGCGGGGGGAGCCGGTGCGCGCAGTCTGCGCCGTGACCTGAGCGAACTGCCCGCGCTGGCCGAGCGGTTCACCCGCAGCGGCTCCGCGCGGGTGCGGCTGGAGGCCCCCGCGGAGGCCGAACTGGCGGCGGTGCCGGCGGCGATCAGCGGGCTCGGCTACCGGCTGGTGGTGGAGGCGCTGACGAACGTCCGACGGCACGCGCCCGGGGCCCGGGAGGTGGCGATCGAGGTCGGCCCGGACCGGTGCGGCGGGCGGCCGGCGTTGCGCGTCACGGTCACCGACGACGGGGCGCCGGACGGGGCCGGGGGCTCCGGCGGTGCGGACGGCGGCATGGGTGGTGCGGGTGGCACGGGCGGCGCGGGCGGTGTCGGCGTCGGGCTCGGCGGGGCCGAGCGGGAGGGCGGCGGCTTCGGCCTCGCGGGCCTGCGGGAGCGGGTGGAGGCGGCCGGCGGTGAGCTGACGGTCGGGCCGGGGCCGGAGGGCGGCTGGCGGGTCGACGCGGTGCTGCCGACGGAGGGTGTGGCGGGCCTCGGGGGCTGACCGGGCGGGGTGGTTCCGTCGGGGCCGTCCGGAGGGCTGATTCGAGCCCGCTGACGGGTCCATCCAGGCCATTCGGCACATCCGGAGGCGCCGATTTCGGCGTTCTCGACGATCAAATGGGCCGATCGGCCGATGGCGACGCGCCTCGCGGGCGGGCAAGGATGTCGGTGCGGCGATCAGGGTGCGGGGTTCCCCTGGGCCGTCCCGATGCATGAACCCCGATCGGGGGATCAGTCTGTGATTCGCATTGCGATGTCCGCCGAGGATCTGGCTCGTGTACGAATTGCTGGAAATGTCGACCAGGAGATGGAGGCGGTGCTGGCACTGGAGGCGTGGCGGAGCGGCGGGGAATTCTTCCGCCCCTGGCAGCGGGCCGTCCGCGGGCAATTGGCGCGGCAGCCGGTGCTGGCCGAGCGGCTGCGGCGCCTTTCGGGAGCCAACGGTGGTTTCCGGGACGTACTGCGGGTGTGGGCGAATGGCCGGATCGTGTCGTCCGGTCGCGGCGCCGAATCGGTGGTCCAGCGGGCCGACGTCGCGGCGGCGGTCCGCGAGTTCCACCGGGTGGCGCTGCAGCCCTGCTGGGCGGACGTCCGGTCCCGGCTGGAGGCGGAGCGGGACGCCCGCCGCCAGATCGCCGGCCGCGGCGGGGTGGACGCGCTGCTCGGCACGCTGCACCCGCGGATCCGCTGGACCGCCCCGGTGCTGGAGATCCCCGCCGAGCGGGACGTCGAACTCACCCTCGACGGGCGGGGGTTGCGGCTGGCCCCGTCGCTCTTCCTGCAGGGCGCCGGGGTGGTGCTCCGGCCCCGGCACGGGGAGCCCGAGGAGGCTCCGACGCTGCTCTTCGCGATGCGTCCCGACCGGATCGGCCTCCCCGTGCCCGTGGGGGCGCGGGAGGCGGCGGAGAGCGCGGGCCGGGGCGGGGAGGAGTCGCTGGCCGCCCTGGTCGGCCGGACCAGGGCCGCGGCCCTGCAGGCCCTGCTGGACGGCTGTACCACCGGCGAGTTGGCGGGGCGGCTCGGAGTGACGGCCTCGGCGGTCAGCCAGCACACCGCCGTGCTGAGGGCGTCCGGGCTGATCGACACCCGGCGCTGCGGCAACGGCGTGCTGCACACCGTCACCCCGCTGGGGCGGGCACTGCTGCGCGGCGAGGCCCCGTCGGGCGGGGAGGGGCGGCCCCTCGGCGGCGCGGCCCCGCGGTGGATCGGGGACCGTCGGCGGGCGCTGCGATGAGCGGCCGGTGCGGCCGGCGGCGGCCGAGCGGGCGGGCCCGCTCAGCCGCGCTCGGTCAGGCCCGACTCCCAGGCCCAGGTGGCGATGCCCACCCGGTTGCGGGCCTTCAACTTGCGCTGGAGGTTGGCCAGGTGGGTCTTGACGGTGCTCAACGAGATGAACAGCTCGGCGCCGATGTCGGAGTTGGTCAGCCCCTCGGCGACCAGGACGGCGATCTCCTCCTCGCGGCTGGTCAGCGGCTCGACGGGGGAGCGGTCGACCCGGCGCGGGCCGGTGAAGCGGTGCAGCAGGCGGGTGGTGATCTGCGGGCTGATCAGCGAGTCGCCGACCACCGCCGAGCGGATCGCCTCGGCGAGCAGCGCCGGCCCCGAGTGCTTGAGCAGGAAGCCGCAGGCGCCGTTGCGCAGCGCGGTGTGCACGTACTCGTCGAGGTCGAAGGTGGTCACCACCACGACCTTCACCTCCGGGGTGATGCCGGCCAGCCGGCGGGTGACCTCCAGCCCGTCCAGCTCCGGCATCCGGATGTCGACCAGCAGGACGTCCGGCCGCAGGGTGCGGACGGCCTCCAGGGCCTCCAGGCCGTCCGCGGCCTCGGCCACGACCTCCATGTCGGGCTGGGCCGCCAGGATGTGCCGGAACCCCTGGCGGACGCTCGCCTGGTCGTCGGCGATCACGACACGCGTCTTCATGGCGTCATGATCGCACGGGCTTTCGGCGCCCCCGAAGTGAAGGCCGGGATTCCGCCTGGTATGCGCCGGATTCAGTTTCCGCTTAACACCGTTGTCACATGACGGGGAGTCCGGGAAGGATGGTTCCTGTCGGAACGGGGAGTCGGAGCTTCGAAGGTTCCGGCGGAAACCGGAATTCGGTTCAGCGGATATTCGAAAGGGGGCGGACGGCGAAGTGGACGCGAAATACGAGTCGTATGCGATAGCCGACCCGGTGTGGTACGACGCCCTGGAGCGGTGTGACGACCGGGCCTCCCGGTTCACACCGGGCGGGGGCGCGCTGCCCGAGGGCTGGCGCGGCCGCACCCAGGGTGTGTGGGAGGTGCTGGCGCCTTCCGGCGCCCCGCAGCTGCCGGAGCAGGGCTGGAAGGTCCACGTCAGCGCCACGCCCGAATCCGCCGAGGAGACGATCGAGACGGCCTGGCGGGTCTGCCGCCGGCTCGGGCTGCCCTGGAAGTACCTGCGCAGCCGGCTGGTGGTCGCGGTGACGAACGCCAAGTACGCCGACCGGTCCGCCAGCGGCAAGGTCGTCACCGTCTACCCGAGGACGGCCGAGGAGCTGGAGACCGTCCTCGCCGAGCTGGAGGAGGCGCTGGGCGGCCGCCCCGGCCCGTACGTCCTGTCCGACCTGCGGTGGAACCAGGGCCCGGTGTCGGTGCGCTACGGGGGCTTCGCCCTGATGTGGTGCGAGCTGCCGGACGGCACCAGGGTGCCCGCGGTGAAGGACCCGGACGGCCGGCTGGTGCCGGACGCCCGGCGCCCGCGCTTCACCGTCCCGGAGTGGGCCTCCACCCCGGACTTCCTGGCCGCGCGGATCGCCGCGGCCGCCGACGACGCGGGAGCCGGCCTCGGCCGCTACCGGGTGGTCAAGGCGCTGCACTTCTCCAACGCCGGCGGGGTCTACCTCGCCGAGGACGAGGGCGGCCGACAGGTCGTCATCAAGGAGGCCCGCCCGCACGCCGGGCTGGACGCCTCGGAGACGGACGCGGTGGCCCGGCTGCTGGTCGAGCGGGACGCCCTGGAGCGGCTCGGCCACCTGCCGTTCGTGCCGGAGCTGTACGAGTACTTCACCAGCTGGGAGCACCACTACCTGGTGATGGAGTACATCCCCGGCGAGTCCTTCAGCGCCTGGCTGGGCCGGGAGTACCCGCTCACCCGGCACCGGCCGGACGCCCGGGCGCTGGCCGACTTCGCGGGGCTCGCGGTCACCCGGCTCGCGCTGGTCGAGGAGTGCGTCGCGGCGCTGCACCGGGAGGGGGTGGCCTTCGGGGACCTCCACCACCGCAACATCATGATCCGTCCGGACGGCACCGTCGCCCTGATCGACTTCGAACTCTCGACGCCGCTGGACACCCCGCGCCGGCGCACCCTCGGGGCGCCCGGCTTCACCGACCCGGAGATCACCGACGCCCGCGAGGCCGACCTGTTCGCGCTCGGCTGCTGCCAGCTCGCCGCCTTCGTCGCGCTGACCACGCTCACCAGGCGCAACCCGGCCGTCGTCGGCGGGCTGCTGGACCTCGTCGCGGAGTGCTTCCCGACGGTGCCCGCCGGCTTCGCCGAACGGATGACGGGGCGGCTCGCCCTCTCCCCGGCACTGCGCCCCCACCTCGGGGCCCGGCCCGCGGCCGGTGCCCGGGCGGAGCTCACCGCCGCGGCCCTGCTGCGCGGCATCGACGCGGCGGCGACCCCGGAGCGGGAGGACCGCCTCCACCCCGGCGACGTGGCCGGGCTGCGCCCCGGCGGCGCGCTCGGGCTGGCGTACGGTTCCTCCGGCGTGCTCCTCGCCCGGCACCTGGCCGGGGCCGCACCGGGCGGGGAACAGCTGGACTGGCTCGCCGCCGCCGTGCGGCGCGCCCCCGCGGACACGCCCGTCGGGCTGTACGACGGGCTGGCCGGAGCCGGCTGGCTGTTCCACCGGCTCGGGCATCCGGACGCCGCGAACGTGGTGGACCGGCTGCTGGCCGGCCCGCCGCCCTCCTCGCTCGGCCTGTACGGCGGCCTGACGGGCGTCGCCCAGCTGCTGCTGGAGGCCGGAGCGACGGACGAGGCGCTCGCCCTGGCCGCCAAGGCCGCCGGGCGGATCGGCGAGGCCGGGCTGCTGGACCGCCCGGGTCTGCTGCGCGGCTGGTCCGGACCGGCGGTGCTGTTCGCCCGCTGCGCCCGCCTCACCGGCGACACGGCCTGGGCCGAGGCCGCCGAACGCGCCGTCCGCTGCGACCTGCGGCACGGCCGGCTGGTCGACGACATGCTGCAGACGTACAGCTCGGGCCGGCTGCTGCCGTACCTGGCGGAGGGCTCGGCCGGAGTGGCGCTCGCCGTCCTGGCCCTGCCCGCCGCGCAGGCCGAAGCCCTCGACGCCGAGCGGGTGCTGGAGGCCGCGGCCCGGGCCGGCGCGGTCCGCGTGGTCGTCCAGGGCGGGCTGTTCAACGGCCGCGCCGGGCTCGCCTACACCCTGTTCCAGGTCGCCGCCCGCCTGCCGCGCTGGCGGGCCGAGGCGGAGGAGCAACTCCGGCTGGTGGACCTCCACCTGGCCCCCCATCAGGACGGCAGCGTCCTGCACGGGGACCAGCTGATCCGGCTCTCCACCGACCTGGCCACCGGCTCCGCCGGCGCCCTGCTGGCGCTGGCCGCCGCCAAGAGCCCCGGGCAGTGCCTGCTCCCCGGCGCCCACCCCGTCCACGGGTGGACGCCGGAGCGGGCCGAGCCCGGTACCCCGTCCCGGCGAGACGACGAGGGGAGGTGACTGTGATGGCCAACATCCTGGCGCTTCAGGAGCTCGACGAGGAGATCGTCGTCGACGCCCCGTTCAGCTCGGTCAGTGCGTTCAGCTGCTGATGTCCGTGGCCTGGTGCCGCGTTCCGGCGAGACGACGAGGGGAGGTGATTGTGATGGCCGACATTCTGGCGCTTCAGGAGCTCGACGAGGAGATCGTCGTCGACGCCCCGTTCAGCTCGCTCAGCTACTGGAGCTGCTGATCCCGGCAGCCCGGTGCCGTGTACCGGCGAGGCGGTGAGGAGGAGGTGATTGTGATGGCCGACATCCTGGCGCTTCAGGAGCTCGACGAGGAGATCGTCGTCGACGCCCCGTTCAGTTCGTACAGCGCGTTCAACTGCTGACCCCTGTGGCCTGGTGCCGCGTTCCGGCGAGACGGTGAGGAGGAGGTGATTGTGATGGCCGACATTCTGGCGCTTCAGGAGCTCGACGAGGAGATCGTCGTCGACGCCCCGTTCAGCTCGTACAGCGTGTTCAGCTGCTGACCCCCTGGGTCCGGCAGTACCGGGTGACAGAGAGGGGAAGGCCGCGGCACATGCGGCCTTCCCCGGCTCTGCATTCTGTTTACCGTTTTGGGGTGAGTTAACCGTGGCCGTGGCATCAGAACCGACTACCCGTCCGAGCGGACCGCTCGGCGCGCTGCGACTGTGCGTCGCCGAGGTACGGGCGTATCCGGGGCGGGTCATAGGTGTCGCGGTCGCCTGCGCGCTCACCGCCACCGGCGTGGGCGCCTGCCTGCTGCTGCTCGCGGCGGTCAGCGGCCCGTCCTACCCGGAGGGTTCGTCCGCCGCGGCGGCGGCCAAGGACGCGCAGAACCTGCTGGGCCTGCTGCTGACGATGCTGCTGATGTCGGCGGTGCTGGTGACGGGGTCGACGGTCGCGCTCTGGACCAACCAGCGGCTCGGGCAGTTCGCCGTGCTGCGCGCCCTCGGGGTGACGGCCGGCCGGCTGCGGGCCCTGGTCGTCGCGGACGTCGCGCTGGTCGCGCTGGCCCCCTCCGCCGTCGCCGCGGTGGCCGGGACGGTCCCGGTGGCCGGGTTCGGCCGCCGCCTGCTGATCGAGCGCGAGCTGTTCCCCGCCGCGGTCGACCTGCCCTCCGCCGGGCAGACCTGGGCGATCGCGGTCGGCGCCTGCCTCGGCACCTGCGCGGTCGCGGTGCTGGCCGCGCTGGCCAGCGTGCTGGCGGCCGGCCGGGTCCAGCCGATCGACCTCCTCAAGGACCAGTCGCTGGCCCTGGCCCCGCCCCGCCGCAACGTCGGCCGGCTGGTGGCGGGCATCGCCATGGTCCTGATGCTCTGCGGGCCGCTCGTGGCCCTGATGGTCGTGATGGACCTGCCGCCGGTGCTCCAGGGCGCGCTGGTGATGGGCCTGGCCACGGCCGTCATCCCCACGCTCGCGGTGCTCGCGCCCTGGTTCGTGCCGCTGCTCGTCGGCCCCTGCTGCGCGGTGCTGCTGCTGCTCGACCGCAAGGCCGGCCGGATCGCCGCCGCGGGGCTGCGGGCCGCGCCCGCCCGGACGGCCGCGATCGCGGTGCCCGTCCTGCTGGCCGTCGGCACCGTGGTCTGCCTGCTCGGTTCGGGGGCCACCATCGGGGCCGCCGTGCAGCAGCAGACCGAGCAGGCGCTGCGGGCCGACGCGGTGGTGACGGCCGAGCCGGGCCACCAGCTGCCCGCCCGGCCCGCCGGCCTGCCCGGCGGGACGGCCGTCGCGCCGATCGCGACCAAGGTGACCGCGCCGCCCAGCTTCTACGACGACAAGCCCAAGCCCACCCGCGCCTGGGGCGTCGACGGGGCGGCCCTGCGGAGCGCCCTGGACCTCGGCGAACAGCAGGGCCGGCTGGACGAGTTGGCTCCCGGCACGTTCGCCGCGGGCAGCACCGAGGCCACCGCGCGCCACTGGAAGCTCGGCCAGGACGTCACCTTCACGCTCGCCGACGGACAGCAGGCGCAGCTGCGGCTCGTCGCCGTCTACCAGCGGGACCTGGCCTTCCCCTCGTACGTCCTCCCCGCCGACCTCGCCCTCGAGCACACCCCGGCCCCGTACGCCGACCGGGTGCTGCTCCGCGGTGACCCGGGCGCCTGGGAGCTCCGGCCCGGCCAGCGGCTCGCCACGCGGGCCGACTACCTGGCCCACCTGCGGCCGCGCAACGTGCAGGACGACATGGCCTCCCGGCTGATCGTCGCCGTGGTGGGCGGGTACGCGCTGCTCGCCCTCGCCAACACCTGCGCCATCGCCCAGCGGGACCGCCGTTCCCAGCGCGCCCACCTGCGGGCCCTCGGCCTCGGCCGCGGGCAGCTGCTGCGCTGCGTGGTGTACGAGGTGCTGGCCTCGGCGCTGGTCGGGACGGTTCTGGCGGTGGCGACGGCCGGGATCTGCCTGGTGCCGCTGGCCCGGGCCGTCGGGCAGGGGGTGCTGCCCGCCCTGGACGTGCCGTGGACGGTCGGCGTCCTGGTCGGGGTGCTGGTCGCCACCGCCGTCCCGGCGGCGCTGGCGGCCCGTCCGCTGCGCGGCATCCGGCGACAGTTCGCGACGGGGTCGGCGTGAGCGCGGCGGCCGCCGGAGGGCTGGGGCGGTCGTTCTGGCTGCTCTACGGCGGCGAGTCCGCCTCGGCCCTGGGCACCGCCGCCTCGGTGATCGCCCTCCCGGTGGTCGCGCTGCGGGCCGGCGGTGACATCCGGCAGGCCGGACTGGCCGGTACGGCGCTCTCCGTCGGGGTGCTGCTGGCCCGCCTGCCGGCCGGCGTCCTCGCCGACCGCCGCGAGCGGCGGACGGTGCTGCTGACCGGCAACGCGGCCGGCGCACTCGTCCTGGCCGCGCTGGCCCTGTCGGCCTCCGGCGGCATGCCGCCGCTGTGGGCGGTACTGGTCGCCGCCCTGCTGCTCGGCGCGGTGGGCAGCACCCTGGCACCCGTCGAGAACGTGGTGGTGCGGTGCTTCGTGCGGCCCGAGCACCTTCCCCGCGCGGTCGGCCTGCTGCAGAGCAGGACGGCCGTCGCGGCGATGGCCGGCCCGGTGGCCGGCGGTGCGCTGCTGGCCGTCCACCCGTCCTGGGTGTTCGCCGTCGACGCCGGCAGCTACCTGGCGGCCGTCTGCTGCGTGGCACTGCTGCCGAAGGGGAGGCGGGAGCGCCCCGGGGACGAGCCGGCCGCGCCCGGTGTCCGGGCCGCGCTGGCCGAAGGCGTCCGGTTCATCTGGCGGGTGCCCTTCCTGCGCTACGCGGTGGTCAACGCGGCCGTGCTCAACCTGGTGTTCAACGGGCTGCTGATCGTGGTGGTGGCCTCGGGCGGGGGCGCCGTGCACATCGGGGTGCTGACCGCGGCCCTGGGCACCGGCGGGCTGGCCGGATCGCTGCTCGCACCGGCGCTGGCCCGGCGGCTGCCGCCCGCCCGGGGCATCGCCCTCGGCACGGCCGTGGTCGCGCTCGCCCTGCCCGGCTTCACCCTGGCCCAGGGGCACTGGACGGCGGTCCTTCCGCTGGCCCTCGCCGCGGCCGCCGGGCCGGTGGTCACCGTGCTGATCGCGGTCACCCAGATGGAGGTGACCCCGCCGGGTCTGCAGGGCCGGGTGCACAGCGGCATCGGCTTCCTCGCCCAACTGGTCGCGCCCGCCGGGCCGACCCTCGCGGGCCTGTGCGCCCACGCGTTCGGACTGACCGGCACGGTGGCCGGCGCGGCCGTGGTCGTGGTGGTCCTCGCCGCGGTCGGGCTGGCCGCCACCGCGGGTC
>NZ_JBHVEU010000149.1:0-18331 GCF_042802075.1 Kitasatospora sp. NPDC057518 | reverse complement strand
GCCTCCGGCCACGTCCATCACCCGATCGGCGGTGGCTGTACCTCCACCGGTCCTACCGGCTCCGCACGCGGGCGCCGGGCCGGTCCGGTCGCGTTCCAGTCTGCGTGGACCGGAATGAGACCGAGTCCCCAGCCGCCGGCCACGAGCAGCCCCAGCGCCGCACCGTCGGTCAGCTGTCCCCGGACCACCAGGAGCCACCAGGCGAGCCCGGCCGCCGAGGCCGCCAGCACCCACCGCACCGGACGCCGTACCCGGAGGAACAGCCGCGCCTGGGCCCGTATTCGGGCCATCGGGCGCGTCTGCGCGTCTGTTCGCACGACCGCCCTCCCTTCGCTCGCCCCGGGCAGGGGCGCCCGGGAGTCGAGGCCGGGATCAGGCGGCGACCACGTCCATCGCGGCGGCCTTGGGCGACATGTTCGCCCGGTCGGTGCCGGGGGCGGGCAGCGGAACCGGTTCGAGTACCGGCCTCAGCAGATCACCTTCGGAGAGGGTGGCCATCGCCGCAAGTTCAGCGAGCGACAGTTCGTCGCTGACCTCGCGCATGACCTCGGACATCCGGACGTCGAGTGCGTCGCAGATGGCGGAGAGCAGCTCCGAGGAGGCCTCCTTCTGTCCCCGCTCGACCTCGGAGAGGTATCCGAGCGAAACCCTGGCTGCCGCCGACACCTCGCGGAGTGTGCGGCCCTGGCGCTGGCGCTGCCGACGCAGTACATCGCCCAGTAGGCGACGAAGCAGGATCATCGGTGCCTCCCTCCTCGGACTGCGGATCGAGATGTCACGACCCCACCGTACCGCCTTGCCCGCTTCGCGTGCGGGGACCCTGGTCGTGTTCACTCTGGGCTGCAAGGCCGTCCCCCTCCTTGTTCCGGTGTCGCACCCGGGTTCGCGGGCCCCTCGTGGTACCCGTAGCGACCCACCCGGCCACCGTCACGCAACTCGTTCGCCACCTGGTTTCTGCCCAACCAGGGTGTTGGATGTAACACGATCCTCCCGCTGTCCCATACCCGCGCGCCCGCCCGGCGATCCCGGTCGGTGGAGGCCCTCCCCACGGGCCCCGGTCGCGCGAAACCGGCCGGCCGTACGAACCGGCCTACCGTGCGAACCGACCGACCAGCAGCTCCAGCGCGGCGGTCACCGCTTCGTGACGGATTGTGGCACGACCGCCCGACAGCAGGGGAGAACTGACCAGAGTTCCCCCCGGGCCGGCGACGGCCAGGTGTACGGTGCCCACCGGCTGCCCGTCCTGCGGGTCCGGCCCGGCCACCCCGGTCGTCGCGAGCCCGTACGTGGCCCCCAGCAGTGCGCGCACGCCCTCGGCCATCTGTCGGGCCACCACCGGGTGGACCGGCCCGTACACGTCCAGCAGGCCCTCGTCCACCCCGAGCACCGAGGCCTTCAGCTCGGTCGCGTACGCGGTGACCGAGCCCCGGAAGGTCGCGGACGCCCCGGGGACGTCCACCAGCGCGGCGGCCAGCAGCCCCCCGGTCAGCGACTCGGCGACGGCGAGCGTGCCGCCCTCGGCCCGCAGCGCGGCGTGCGCCCGCTCGGCCAGTGCGAAGTCCCGCGCCGCCGCGTCCGGCGCCACCGCGTCCCGCACCGGCACGCCCCGCGCCGCCGCGCCGTGCTCCGCCACGTCCCGCTCCGACACCCGGTTCCCCCGTCGCTCAGCGGCCGGCCCGCGCCGCGGTCCGTCCCTCGCGGCGCAGGCGCAGCGCCTGCCCGATGTAGTCCAGCGCGGTGCCGACGGTCAGCAGTACCGCCAGCCCCATCAGGACCGCCCGCCCGGTGGCCAGCCAGCCGGTCAGGTCCAGTACGTACATGCCGACCGCGGTGCCCTGGGTCAGCGTCTTGAGCTTGCCGCCGCGGCTGGCCGGGATGACCCCGTAGCGGATCACCCAGAACCGCATCAGGGTGATGCCGAGCTCGCGGGCCAGGATCACCGCGGTGACCCACCAGGGCAGGTCGCCGAGCAGCGAGAGGCCGATCAGCGCCGAGCCCATGATCGCCTTGTCGGCGATCGGGTCGGCGATCTTCCCGAAGTCGGTGACCAGGCCCTTGCGCCGGGCCAGTTCACCGTCGAACAGGTCGGTGATCATCGCGATCGCGAACGAGGCCCAGGCGACCGAGCGCCACTTGGGGTCGTGCCCGCCGCCGGCGAACAGCAGCGCCACGAAGACCGGCACCAGCAGCACCCGGACCATCGTGAGCACGTTGGCGATGTTCCAGATCCCCGGGGTCGACGGCGCCGCGGCCACCGGTCTGCCCGGGTGGGCCGCGGCCGGGGCGCCGGGCCCCTTGGTCATTCCCCGGCTCCCGAGGCCTCGGCCCCCGACGTCCGGGGCAGTCGCACCTGCTCCAGCGCCTCGGCGATCAGGTCGACGCCCTCGCTGGCGACCACCTTGGCCCGCCAGAACTGGCCGACCGCGGGGGCCTCGACGCCCTCCAGGGTGGTCAGGCCGTCGGTCTCCGGCGCCTGGTGGGCGGAGCGGCCCTCGACCACGCCGTCCTCGATCGACTCGATCAGCACCTCGACCTCGGTGCCGATCCGCTGCTCGGCCCGCTGGGCGGTCATCTCCTCGGCCAGCCGGCTCAGCCGGTCCACCCGGTCGGCGATCACGTCGTCGGCGAGCTTGCCGTCGTAGGTCGCGGCCTCGGTGCCGTCCTCGTCCGAGTAGCCGAAGACGCCGATCGCGTCCAGCCCGGCGTGGGTGACGAAGCGCTCCAGCTCGGCGAAGTCCTCCTCGGTCTCGCCGGGGAAGCCGACGATGAAGTTGGACCGGGCGCCGGCCTGCGGGGCCTTGCCGCGGATGGTGCCCAGCAGCTCCAGGAACTGGTCGGTGGAGCCGAAGCGGCGCATCCGGCGCAGCACGGCGGGCGCCGAGTGCTGGAAGGACAGGTCGAAGTAGGGCACCACGTCGGCGGTCCCGGTCATCGAGTCGACCAGGCCCGGGCGCATCTCGGCCGGCTGGAGGTAGGAGACCCGGACCCGCTCGACGCCCTCGATCGCGGAGATCTCGCCGAGCAGCGTCTCCAGCAGCCGGATGTCGCCGAGGTCCTTGCCGTACGAGGTGTTGTTCTCGCTCACCAGGACGATCTCGCGCACGCCCTGCCCGGCCAGCCACTGGGCCTCGTTGAGCACGTCGGAGGGGCGGCGGGAGATGAAGGAGCCGCGGAAGGCCGGGATGGCGCAGAAGGAGCAGCGCCGGTCGCAGCCGGAGGCGAGCTTGACGGAGGCGACCGGGCTGTCGTCCAGCCGCTTGCGCAGGGTGCGCGGGCCGGAGGCCGGGGCGAGGCCGTCGGGCAGGTCGGCGATGGGCTCGGCGGCGGCCTCGGTGCCGTGGCCGGGCAGGGCGACGGTCTCGGCGGCGCTCTGCCGCTCGGCGGGGCTGATCGGCAGCAGCTTGCGGCGGTCGCGCGGGAGGTGCGGGGCGTGGTGGCCGCCGGAGAGGATGGTCTGGAGGCGGTCGGAGATGTCCGCGTAGTCGTCGAAGCCGAGGACGCCGTCCGCCTCGGGGAGGGCGTCGGCGAGCTCCTTGCCGTACCGCTCGGCCATGCAGCCGACCGCGACGACGGCCTGGGTGCGGCCGTGCCCCTTGAGGTCGTTGGCCTCCAGCAGGGCGTCCACCGAGTCCTTCTTGGCGGCCTCGACGAAGCCGCAGGTGTTGACCACGGCGACGTCCGCTTCGGAGGCGTCGTCGACCAGCGACCAGCCGTCGGCCTCCAGTCGCCCGGCGAGTTCCTCGGAGTCCACCTCGTTGCGGGCGCATCCGAGCGTGACAAGGGCGACAGTACGGCGTTCAGGCATAGGCCCAAGATTAACGCGCGGGCTCCGGTGCCGTTCGCCCCGGAGGCCGCGCGCCTCGGATCAGCTGATCATCAGTGGGCCGGACGGCCCCTGTGGTCAGCCCGCCTGCGGGTCTCCGGGGGTGTACGTGACGTGCACCACCTGGCCGTCCTTGCCCAGGAGGCCGAGGTCCTTCCCGTTGACGTACGCGTGCACGGCCCCGCCGTTGCCGAGCACCAGCTTGATCTGCTTGGGGTCGGTGAAGGTCTGGTCCTGGCCGTTGCCGATGTTGTTCTGGAACAGCGACTTGCCGTTGCCGTCCATCGCCGAGACCCAGCTGGTGCCCTCGGCGACCAGCTTCACGGTGACCTTGTCGGCCGGGACGGCGGCGATCGCGGCGGCGCTCGGCACGGGCGCCGGCGGCTGGACGGCGGGCGTGGCGGCGGGGGCCACCGAGCCGGTCCCGGAGCCGCTGGGCAGCGGCGCGCTGGCCGAGCCGGTGGTGCCGTGCCCGCCCTTGCCGCTGACCAGGTTGAAGCCGATCAGCGCGACCACGGCGACGATCGCGGCGACCATGGCGGCCGCCCAGTTCGGCCGGCCGCGCCGGGGCACCTTGATCGGGCCGCTGTCGATCAGCTGGGTCGCCGGGCGCCTGGCGGCGGGCGGGCCGCCGTGCGCGGCGTCGTACCGGGCGACCAGCGCCTCGCCGTCCAGGCCGACCGCGCGGGCGATCAGCCGGATGTTCCCTCGGGCGTAGAAGTCGCCGCCGCAGCGGGCGAAGTCGTCCTCCTCGATGGCATGGACGATCGGCACCCGCACCCGGGTGGCGGTACTCACCTGGTCCACCGTGAGCCCCGCGTCGATCCGGGCGGTGGACAGCACCCGGCCGATGCTCGGGGCATCGGCCGGGTGCACCACGTCGTCGGTCGGCTCGACGGACGGCATGGCGTTCTCGCGGTCGGAGGACTTGCCGATGGTCACGGGGCACGCCTTTCGAGCGGATGGCCACCTGCTGGGGAACAGTCTAGGGGCGCGGGCGGATCGTTTCTCAAGCGGAACGGGCCGAATGCGCGCGCCCGGTCCGACCGGGGTCCGGCACGGCGCTGACGAACCGTCAGCGGAGCCGTGCGGGGGGAGCCCGGCGGTCGCTTTCCGCCGTGTGACGCGGCGTACGGACGTTCGGTTCCCCACACGGCGCCTACCCTCCTCCGAACGAGTGACACCTCGGTCAGGACACGGGCCGCCGGCCCCGGGGGCCGACCGTCAACCCCGAAGGGTGATCAGCACCCCGTCCAGCTCCTCCGGCTTCACCAGCACGTCGCGGGCCTTGGAGCCCTCGCTCGGGCCGACGATCCCGCGCGACTCCATCAGGTCCATCAGCCGGCCCGCCTTGGCGAAGCCGACCCGGAGCTTGCGCTGGAGCATCGAGGTGGAGCCGAACTGGGTGGAGACCACCAGCTCGGCCGCCTGGACCAGCAGGTCCAGGTCGTCGCCGATCTCCTCGTCGATCTCCTTCTTCGGCCCGGCCCCGACCATCACGTCGTCCCGGTAGACGGCGCTCAGCTGGTCCTTGCAGTGCTCCACCACCCTGGCGATCTCCGCCTCGGTGACGAACGCGCCCTGCATGCGGATCGGCTTGCTCGCGCCCATCGGCAGGAAGAGCGCGTCGCCCTTGCCGATCAGCTTCTCCGCGCCGGGCTGGTCCAGGATGACCCGGGAGTCGGCCATCGCGGAGGTCGCGAAGGCCAGCCGGGACGGCACGTTGGCCTTGATCAGGCCGGTGACCACGTCCACCGAGGGCCGCTGGGTGGCGAGCACCAGGTGGATGCCGGCCGCGCGGGCCAGCTGGGTGATCCGGACCACCGAGTCCTCGACGTCGCGCGGCGCGACCATCATCAGGTCGGCCAGCTCGTCGACGATCACCAGCAGGTACGGGTACGGCCTCAGCTCGCGCTCGCTGCCGAGCGGCGGGGTGACCTTGCCGGCCTTCACGGCGGCGTTGAAGTCGTCCACGTGCCGGAAGCCGAACGCCGCGAGGTCGTCGTAGCGCATGTCCATCTCGCGCACCACCCACTGGAGGGCCTCGGCGGCCTTCTTGGGGTTGGTGATGATCGGCGTGATCAGGTGCGGGATGCCCTCGTACGCGGTCAGCTCGACCCGCTTGGGGTCGACCAGCACCATCCGCACCTCGTCCGGGGTGGCCCGGGCGAGGATCGAGGTGATCAGGCAGTTGATGCAGGAGGACTTTCCGGCGCCGGTCGCGCCGGCCACCAGGATGTGCGGCATCTTGGCGAGGTTGGCCATCACGGTGTGGCCCTCGACGTCCTTGCCCATGCCGACGACCATCGGGTGCGTGTCCTCGGCGGCCGTGCGCGAGCGCAGCAGGTCGCCGAGGTTGACCATCTCGCGGTCCCGGTTGGGGATCTCGATGCCGACCGCGGACTTGCCCGGGATCGGGCTGATGATCCGCACGTCCGGGCTGGCCACCGCGTACGCGATGTTCTTGGCGAGCGCGGTGATCCGCTCCACCTTGACGGCCGGGCCGAGCTCGACCTCGTAGCGGGTGACCGTCGGGCCCCGGGTGAAGCCGGTGACCTTGGCGTCCACCTTGAACTCGGCGAAGGTGCCGGTGAGCTGAGCGACCACCTCGTCGTTGAGGGCGCTGCGGGCCTTGGCCGGGCCGCCGCGCTCCAGCAGGTCGAGCGAGGGCAGCGCGTAGGTGACGCCCTCGCCGAGCTGGAGCTGCTCCATCCGCACCGGCGCCGCGCCGTGCTCCTCGGGCGCGCCCGGCCCGCCGCTGCGGGCGGCCGGGACGGCGGCCTCCTCCGGCGGGGCGGTGCGGTCCTGCACCTGGTGCATCATGTCCGCCACCGCGGAGGAGGCGGGCACGCCGTAGACCAGCGCGCCGTCCAGGTCGGCGGCCGCGCCGGCGGCGAGGTCGCGGGTGGCGTACGGGTCCAGCGGCTCCTTGTCGAGGGAGATCCGCTCGGCGTCCTCCGGCTCGTCGGTCTGCTTGCGCCGACGGCGGCGCCGGCGGGCGGCCACCTCGTCCGAGGGGTCGTCACTGCCGGTGTCCACGGTGAACGGCAGCGCGTCGGGGTCGGCGTCCTCCGGCGGGTCGGTGGACAGCTCACGCTCCGGCGTGCGCCCCCAGAGCTGCTCGTCCTCGGGCCCGGGCTCGACCACGCCGAGCCGTATGCCGACCCCGCGCACCCGGTCGCCGATCCGGTTGATCGGGGTGGCGGTGACCACCAGCAGGCCGAAGAAGGCCAGCAGCAGGAGCAGCGGCACGGCGAGCGCCGGTCCGGCGGCGGCCATCATCGGGGTGGAGACGGCCCAGCCGATGATCCCGCCGGCCGCCCGTATCCGGGAGGCGCCGCTGCCCATCATGGGCGCGCCGCAGCCGATGTGGACCAGGCCGAGGACGCCGACCAGCAGCGCGCTCAGCCCGATCATGATCCGGCCGTTGGCCTCCGGCAGCTCCGGGTGGCGCCAGAGCCGGATCGCCATCGCGGCCAGCAGGAACGGCACCAGCACGTCGAGCCGGCCGAACAGCCCGGACACCACGGCGGTGGCGCCCTCGCCCAGCCAGCCCTGCGGGCTGAACCAGGTGCCGGCCGCGGTCACCAGCGCGAGCCCGAACAGCAGCAGGCCCACGCCGTCCTTGCGGTGGGCCGGATGCAGGTTCTTGGCCCCGTCGCCGAAGCCCCGGAAGATCGCGCCGATCGGACTGCCCAGGGCGTTGAGCGTGCCCATCAGCACCGACCTGGACGGCTTCGGCGGGGGCGGGGCCTGCTTGGCCGCGGCCTTCTTCGCGGGGGCCGCCTTCTTCGCCGCCGCCTTCTTCGCGGGCGGCTTGCCCGGGGCCTTCGCCGCGGCCTTCCTGGACGCTCCCGGACTCGTCTTACGTGCTGCGTTCCCGGGCGTGCGAGTGGCCATGGGTCAGCAGCCTACCGGGGCGGGCGACCAGTGCACATGTGCCCGAGCCCGGGCGCCCGGACGTGTCGCAGACACACCGTCACCCTGACCGGGATTCACCCGGTCGCAGCACACCGGACCACCCGGACGGGTGAACGCCGACCGCGGGTCAGGAACTGCCCGGACGCATCGCGTCCAGGGCCCGGCGCAGCCCCGCGAGCTTGCGCTCCAGGTGCGCGGCGGTGGCGGCCACCCCGGCGTCCTCGCCCCCGTCCAGCTGCTTGCCGAGCGCCTCCGCCTGCTCCTCGACCGCCGCCAGCCGCGCGGACAGCTCGCCCAGCAGCGCCCCGCCGAGGGCCTGCTCGCCGCCGCCCTCCTCGAGCTGCAGGCGCAGCAGCGCCGCCTGCTCCTTCAGCTGGCAGTTCTTCGCGTACAAGTCGACGAAGACGGAGACCTTGGCGCGCAGCACCCACGGGTCGAAGGGCTTGGAGATGTAGTCCACCGCGCCAGCCGCGTAGCCGCGGAAGGTGTGGTGCGGACCGTGGTTGATCGCGGTCAGGAAGATGATCGGGATGTCCCGGGTGCGCTCCCGGCGCTTGATGTGGGCGGCCGTCTCGAAGCCGTCCATCCCCGGCATCTGCACGTCCAGCAGGATCACCGCGAAGTCGTCGGTGAGCAGCGCCTTCAGCGCCTCCTCACCGGAGGCCGCGCGCACCAGCGTCTGGTCCAGCGCCGAGAGGATCGCCTCCAGCGCCAGCAGGTTCTCCGGTCGGTCGTCGACCAGGAGGATCTTGGCCTTCTGCATCAGGGCTCGCCCTCCTGTCGCCTGCCTGCCGCCCGGTGCAGGCACCCGCGTACTGCCCACCGCTACCCCGGTCATGCTAGCCGCACCCCCTCGCCCGGCACATCGCCCCGTCGTGACCCGATCCGGGGCGGCGCGCAGTCAGTGCTCCGGCGCACGCTCACCAGCGTGTTGCCGTCCGGTCACTGTTCGCAACGATCGGTGACCCTACCGGGTTCCCGGGCCCGACCGCCAGCAAACCGGCCGACCGACCGGCGTGAACCCCGGGGCCCGGGCCGGGGTTCACGCCTCCCCCCGGGTCACGCCCGGTCGCCGCTCAACCACTCGTGCATGACCGACAGCAGGTGGTCGGTCTCCACCGGCTTGGTGATGTGGTCGGTGGCGCCCGCCTGCAGCGACTTCTCCCGGTCGCCCTTCATCGCCTTGGCGGTCAGCGCGATGATCGGCAGGCCGGCGAACTGGGGCATCCGGCGGATCGCCTCGGTGGTCGCGTAGCCGTCCATCTCCGGCAT
Source organism: Kitasatospora sp. NPDC057518 (assembly GCF_042802075.1). Lineage (NCBI taxonomy): Bacteria > Bacillati > Actinomycetota > Actinomycetes > Kitasatosporales > Streptomycetaceae > Kitasatospora > Kitasatospora sp. NPDC057518. The sequence continues at coordinate 9,315 of NZ_JBHVEU010000149.1, read as the reverse complement.
CATGATGTCCATCAGGACCAGCGCCACGCTCTCGTGCTGCTCCAGCATCTCGATGCCCTCGCGGCCGTTCTCCGCGTACAGGACGGTCAGGCCGTGCTGCTCCAGCACGCTGGTGAGGGCGAACACGTTGCGGACGTCGTCGTCCACGATCAGCACCTGCTGGCCGTCGAAGCGGCGGCCGCCGCCGGCCGGGCGGGGCGGTACGGGCTCCACCGTCCGCGGGCCGGCGGCGCTCTCCAGGGCGGCGCTGCGCCGGCGCTCCACCGCGCCGCGGCGGCGCTCCTCGGCCAGCTCGCGGACCTCCTGGGCCCAGTGGTCGGCCGGGTTCTCGCCGACCGGCACCGGCAGGCCCACCGGGGTCACCCCGACCGAGGCCCGCGGCGCCAGGCTGCCCGGAGCGCCCTGGCGCGGGTCGCCGACGGGCTCCGGGGCCTCGGTGCGCAGCGGCAGGTAGAGCGTGAAGGTCGAGCCCTTGCCCAGCTCGCTCTCGGCGTGGATCTCGCCGCCGAGCAGCCGGGCGATCTCCCGGCTGATGGACAGGCCGAGGCCGGTGCCGCCGTACTTGCGGCTGGTGGTGCCGTCGGCCTGCTTGAACGCCTCGAAGATCTCCCGCAGCTTGTTGTCGGGGATGCCGATGCCGGTGTCGGAGACCGAGAAGGCGATCAGCTCGTCGTCCGGGCCCTGGATCGAGCCGGACTCCAGCAGCCGCTCGCGCACGTGCTGCGGGACCTCCCGGCCGGCCTGACGGATCGAGAAGTCGACGGCTCCGGCGTCGGTGAACTTCACCGCGTTGGAGATCAGGTTGCGCAGCACCTGCTGGAGCCGCTGCTCGTCGGTGTGCAGGGTGACCGGCAGGGCGGGCGAGACCCGGACGGCGAAGTCCAGGTTCTTGTCCAGCGCGACCGGCTGGAAGGTGGCCTCGACGTAGTCGACCAGCTGGACCAGGGCGATCCGGGCCGGGCGGACGTCCATCTTCCCGGCCTCGACCTTGGACAGGTCGAGGATGTCGTTGATCAGCTGGAGCAGGTCGGAGCCCGCGCCGTGGATGGTGTCGGCGAACTCGACCTGCTTGGGCGAGAGGTTGCCCTCGTTGTTGTCGGAGAGCAGCTTGGCCAGGATCAGCAGCGAGTTGAGCGGGGTGCGCAGCTCGTGCGACATGTTGGCGAGGAACTCGCTCTTGTACCGGGAGGCCAGGGCGAGCTGCTCGGCGCGCTCCTCCAGGACCTGCCGGGCCTCCTCGATCTCGCCGTTCTTGATCTCGATGTCGCGGTTCTGCTGGGCGAGTTGCTCGGCCTTCTCCTGCAACTCCTCGTTGGTGCGCTCCAGTTCCTCCTGGCGGGCCTCCAACTCGGCGGACCGCATCGAGAGTTCGGCGGTCAGTCGCTGGGACTCCAGCAGCAGGCCCTCGGTCTTGGTGTTGACGCTGATGGTGTTGACGGTGACGCCGATCAGGTCGGCGATCTGGTTCAGGAAGTCCAGCGCGACGGTGGTGAAGGAGCTGAAGGTGGCCAGCTCGATCACGCCCAGCAGCCGGCCCTCGAACAGCACCGGCAGCACCACGATGTGGGCCGGGGAGGCCTCGCCGAGGCCGGAGGCGATCTTCAGGTACCCGGGCGGCGCCTCCTTGAGGATGATCGCCCGCTTCTCCACCGCGGCCTGGCCGATCAGCGACTCGCCGGGCCGGAAGGTGGTCGGCATCGCCCGCCGCTGGTAGCCGTAGCTGCCGATCAGGCGCAGCACGGTGTCGTTCTCGTCGTCGTCCTCGGTGATCAGCTCGGCGGTGCGGCCGGCCGGCTGGGCGAGGAAGAAGGCGCCGTGCTGGGCCGAGACCACCGGGGTCAGCTCGGTCATGATCAGCGAGGCGACGGCCTCCAGGTCCCGGCGGCCCTGGAGCAGGCCGGAGATCCGGGCCAGGTTGGTCTTGAGCCAGTCCTGCTCCTGGTTGGTGCGGGTGGTCTCGCGCAGGTTGGCGATCATCTGGTTGATGTTGTCCTTGAGCTCGTCGAGCTCGCCCGCGGCGTCCACGTCGATCCGCAGGCTCAGGTCGCCCCTGGTGACCGCGGTGGCGACCTGGGCGATCGCGCGCACCTGCCGGGTCAGGTTGTTGGCCAGTTCGTTCACCGACTCGGTGAGGTCCTGCCAGGTGCCGTCCACGCCGGGTACCCGGGCCTGGCCGCCGAGCCGTCCGTCGGTGCCCACCTCGCGGGCGACCCGGGTGACCTCGTCGGCGAACGCGGAGAGCTGGTCGACCATGGTGTTGATGCTGGTCTTGAGCTGGAGGATCTCGCCGCGCGCGTCGACGTCGATCTTCTGCGAGAGGTCGCCGCGGGCCACCGCGGTGATCACCAGCGCGATGTTCCGCACCTGGCCGGTGAGGTTGTTGGCCATCAGGTTGACGTTGTCGGTCAGGTCCTTCCAGATGCCGGCCACGCCCGGCACGCTCGCCTGGCCGCCCAGGGTGCCGTCGGTGCCGACCTCGCGGGCCACCCGGGTGACCTCCACCGCGAAGGAGGACAGCTGGTCGACCATGGTGTTGAGGGTCGCGGCGAGCGCCGCCACCTCGCCCTGCGCGTCGATCGCGATCTTCTTGGAGAGGTCGCCGCGGGCCACCGCACCGGCGACCTCGGCGATGTTGCGCACCTGTCCGGTCAGGTTCGACGCCATGAAGTTGACGTTGTCGGTCAGGTCCTTCCAGATGCCCGACACCCCGCGCACCCGGGCCTGGCCGCCCAGGATGCCCTCGGTGCCCACCTCGCGGGCCACCCGGGTCACCTCGTCGGCGAACGCCGACAGCTGGTCGACCATGGTGTTGACGGTCGTCACCAGCTCCAGGATCTCGCCCCGGGCGTCGACGGTGATCTTCTTGGAGACGTCGCCGCGCGCCACCGCCGTGGTCACCTCGGCGATGTTCCGGACCTGGCTGGTCAGGTTGTTGGCCATCAGGTTGACGGAGTTGGTCAGGTCCTTCCAGATGCCGGCCACGCCGGGCACGCTGGCCTGGCCGCCGAGGATGCCCTCGGTGCCGACGTCCCGGGCGACCCGGGTGACCTCGTCCGCGAAGGCGCCCAGCTGGTCCACCATCGTGTTGATGGTGTTCTTCAGCTCCAGGATCTCCCCGCGCGCGTCCACCTGGATCTTCTGTGACAGGTCGCCCTTGGCGACCGCGGTCGTCACCTGGGCGATGTTGCGCACCTGATCGGTGAGGTTGTTCGCCATGAAGTTGACGTTGTCGGTCAGGTCCCGCCAGACCCCGGCCGCCCCGGGCACCTGGGCCTGCCCGCCGAGCCGCCCCTCGGTGCCCACCTGGCGGGCCACCCTGGTCACCTGCTCGGCGAAGCCGGAGAGCTGGTCCACCATCGTGTTGATGGTGTTCTTCAGCTCCAGCATCTCGCCGCGCGCGTCCACCTCGATCTTCTGCGAGAGGTCCCCGCGCGCCACCGCCGTGGTCACCTGGGCGATGTTGCGGACCTGGCCGGTCAGGTTGTCGGCCATGAAGTTCACCGAGTCGGTCAGGTCCCGCCAGACCCCGGCCACGCCCGGCACCTGGGCCTGACCGCCGAGCCGGCCCTCCGTCCCCACGTCCCTGGCCACCCCGGTGACCTGCGCGGCGAACCCGTTCAGCTGGTCCACCATCGTGTTGACGGTGTTCTTCAGCTCCAGCATCTCGCCGGCCACCTCGACGGTGACCTTGCGGGACAGGTCGCCCTTGGCGACCGCCGTGGTCACCTGGGCGATGTTGCGGACCTGGGCGGTCAGCCGGCCCGCCATGGTGTTGACCGAGTCCGCCAGGTCCTTCCAGCTCCCGGACACGCTGCGGACCTTGGCCTGGCCGCCGAGCTTGCCCTCGGTACCGACCTCGCGGGCCACCCGGGTCACCTCGTCGGTGAACTCGGAGAGCTGGTCCACCAGCCCGTTGACGGTCCGCCCGATCTTCAGGTACTCGCCGCGCAGCGGGTGGCTCACCCCGTTGCTGTGCAGCGAGCGCAGCTCCATCTTCTGGTCCAGGTCGCCCTCGGCGATCGAGGTGAGCACCCGGCCCACGTCGGCCATCGGGCGGGCCAGGTCGTCGATCAGCGCGTTGCAGTTGTCGACCGCCGCCATCCAGGCGCCCTCGCCCGCGCCGGTCTCCAGCCGCTCGTTCAACCGGCCCTCGCGGCCCACCGCCCGGCGGACCCGCGCCAGCTCACCGGTCAGGTGCTGGTTGCGCTCGGCGACCTCGTTGAAGACCGCGGCGATCTCGGCCAGCGGCCCGTCCCCGGGGACGGTCAGCCGGCGGCGGAAGTTGCCGTCCCGCATCGCGGTCAGCGCCGACAGCAGCTTGCGCAGCTCGGCGGGCTCCGCGCCACGGTTGTGACTCACCCGCCGACCGGCCGCGTTCCGCGGCGCGGCCCCGGGGCGCCCACCGCGCGGGGCGGGCGGCGTCGTTCCGGTTGCGTCCTTGGTGGCCGAACTCAACGGGCCCCTCCCACATCGTGAACTGTCCGGTGACCGACCCGTGCCGGTGCGGCACGCACCCGGGCACCGGCCCGGTCGGGCTGCGTACCGGCGGCCCGCGGCGCGCCGGCACCCCGACGACCGTACTGCTCCCACCGGCCGTCGCGGACCCCCCAGTCTGGCAGCACCGGCACCGGGTGAAGGGCCGGTTGCGCTCGGTTCGTACCGCACCGTCCGAAACAGGTGGGCAGAATCACCCTCTGGTGCCAGTTTCGACTCCCCGCCCCCACGGGGAACCAAGCGGAAAGTAGGGTGGAGCGCTGCACCGGGCCACGGCCCGACCCAGCGCCGCCGCTCACCCCGACGGCGCGCACGGGGAGTCGGCGCCGCGCCCCCGGACAGCCAGGGCAAGAGCAGCAGAGGAGAAGTGGCAACGTGGTCACCGCGCGCGCAGCCGCCACCTTCGACCCCGACGGCCGGTCCGCGGCCGCCGCACGGGGCTTCGTCCGGGACGCGCTGCTCGGCTGGGGGCTGCCCGAGGTCGTCGACGACGCGGTCGTGCTGGTCAGCGAGCTCGTCACCAACGCCGTCGTGCACGCCGGCACCGCCGCCGAGGTCTGCTGCCTGCGCGAGGAGGAGAGCGTCCGGATCGAGGTCACCGACCACCACCCCGAGCGCGGCCTGCCCTCGCTCGGCGACGGTCCGGTCGTCGACTCCGACCGCTACGCCGACCCGGACGGCGAGGGCGGCCGCGGCCTGCTGATGTGCTCCGCCCTCGCCGAGCGGTGGGGCGTCGAGTACGCGGCCGGCCGCAAGACCGTCTGGTTCCGCCTCGCCCTGCCCGTACACGTGTCCGGCACCCGCTACGCCGTTCCCGCGACCCCCGGCAGCGACCTGCCCAGTGGTCCGGGCCCGGTGCACGTCGCCGTCGTCCAGCTCGACGAGGACGGCCGGGTGCTGGCCTGGAACCCGGACGCCGAGGCGCTCTTCCAGCACCCCGCCGCCGCCGTCCTCGGCCGCCCCTGGGCCGACCTCGCGGTCTGGCCGCAGGCCCCCGCCCGCGGCCTCGGCCTGACCGACACCCTGCGGATGGCCCGCTGGGAGGGCGGCTACGGCGTCCGCCGCCAGGACGGCCGCGAGGTCGAGGTGTACGGCGTCCAGGTCCGGCTGCGCGACACCGAGGGCGTCCCCTCCACCCTCTGCCTGCTCGTCCTCGAACCCGACCGCGCGGTGCTGCGCTCCCCCGCCCGCGCCCTGCCCGGCGAGCGCCCCGACCCGGCCGGCCCCCGGCTCGACCTGCTGGCCGGCCCGGTCGCCACCGACGACCTCGACACCCTGCTGCAGCGCACCGTCGAACGCGCCCGCGACCTGCTCGACGGCGACGCCGCGTACCTGCTGCTCACCACCGACGACGAGGCCGAGTTCGAGGTCCGCGCCGCCACCGGCCTCACCTCCGGGCACCGCCGGCACGCCCGCTTCCCGGTCGGCACCGGCAACCGCTACGACTCCGCCCGGCTGCCCTCCGTCCACGAGGACCTCGCCACCCGGCCCACCGGCCTACCGCTGCTCTCCGACAGCGGCATGCGCTCCCTGATCACCGTCCCGCTCAAGGTCGAGGGCCGGCTGATCGGCTCGCTCGGCATCGCCGCCGCCGTGCCCGGCCGCTACGACAACGAGGACGCGCTGCGCCTCCAGTTCGCCGCCGACCGGGTCGCCCTCGCCGTCGAGAGCACCCGGCTGACCGAGCTCGAACAGCTGCGCCGCGGCTCGCTCTCCTTCCTGGTCGAGGCCTCCGACCTGCTGGCCGGCACCCTCGAACACGAGCAGACCCTCGCGCTGATGGCCCAGATGGCCGTCCCCACCCTCGCCTCCTGGTGCGCCGTCTACACCACCGCCGACCACGCCTCCCCGGCCCGGCTCGCCTTCGTCCTGCACGAGGACGAGGACCGCATCGACCCGCTGCGCGCCCTGCTCGACAAGACCCCCGTCCCGGAGGCCGGCCCCTCGCACGGCGTCCGGTTCTGGACGGCCCCCGCCGAGACCGCCGAGGCCGGCGGCCTCACCGACGGCCCGGACCTGGCCGGCCTGCTCGGCGAGACCGTCGTCCTCGCGCTGACCGCCCGCAACCGCGTCATCGGCCTGCTGGTGCTCGGCGTCCCGGCCGGCGTCCGGTTCCGCCAGGAGATCCTCGAACTCGCCGAGGACCTCTCCCGCCGGGCCGCCCTCGCCCTGGACAACTCCCGCCTCTACTCCGAGCGCACCGCCACCAGCCAGGCCCTCCAGCGAAGCCTGCTCCCGCCGGACCTGCCGGAGATCCCCGGCGTCGAGGTGGACGTCTACTACCAGGCGGCCGGCGAGGGCAACGAGGTCGGCGGCGACTTCTACGACCTGTTCACCATCCGCGAGGGCACCTACGGCTTCGCCATCGGCGACGTCTGCGGCACCGGCCCCGAGGCCGCCTCGGTCACCGGCCTGGCCCGGCACTCACTGCGGCTGCTCGCCCGCGAGGGCCTGGACGCCCCACAGGTGCTGCGCCGGCTCAACGCGGCCATCCTGGACGAGGGTTCGCGCAGCCGCTTCCTCACCCTGCTCTACGGCGAGCTGACGCCCCTTCCGGACGGCAGCACCGAGCTCTCCCTGGTCTGCGCCGGCCATCCGCTGCCGCTGCGACTGCGCACCGACGGCCAGGTCGACCGCGCCGCCACCCCGCAGCCGCTGCTCGGCGTCATGGACGACCTCGACCTCACCGCCGAGCGCCTGGTGCTCGCGCCCGGCGAGGTCCTGCTCTGCGTCACCGACGGGGTCACCGAACGCCGCGAGGGCCGGCGGATGCTGGGCGACGACGGCCTCGCCGAGGTGCTCACCGGCTGTACCGGGCTGACGGCCGGAGCGGTCGCGGCTCGGGTGCAGCGCGCGGTCGAGCGCTTCGCCCCGGAGCCGCCGTCCGACGACATGGCGATCCTGACCCTGCGGGTGCCCACCCGGCGTCAGGTGTGAGCGGTCATCCGCTGACGCAGTCACAAATTGTTATATTCACAATGGTACAAGCGCGTTCGGCCGGGTAGACCGATCCCACCGGGGAATCCCCCGGCCGGGACGTGACCGGCGGCTCTCCGCCGGCCCACCACGTCCGCCGGCCCATCACCTTCGACCGCAGCCGCGCACGCTCACAGCCGTGCGCCCTCGGCGCGGTCGCGCGCGGCCCTCATCCCCACTCCTTCTCTCCACCTCTCTGCACTCCTCTCTGCACTCATCCGGACGACACCACAGCGTCACTGCGCCCTGCGCGCGCCCAGAGTGAAAGGAGCCTCCGGTGAGCAACGAAGCTACCGGGGCAACGAACGCCCGCTCCACCGGAGCCGACGCGGGTAACCTCGGCTACCTCGCGCTCGGTCTCACACTGCTCGCCTACGGCCTGCTCTCCACCGGCGTCCTGCACGGCGCCGGAGTCGGGAACGCGGCCGACCTCGCCCTCCTCCTCGGCGGCGTCACCCTCTTCATCGCGGGCCTCTGGCAGCTCCGCGGCGGCGAGGGCTTCACCGGAACCGCCTTCACCAGCCTCGGCGCCTTCTGGGCGGCCTGGTCCGCGGCCGGCGGAGCCGGCAAGAACGCCGCCGGCCTCTTCCTGCTGCTGTGGGCCCTGCTCGGCCTCACCCTGACCGCCGCGAGCTGGGGCGCCGGCCTGCTCGGCCGCGCCGTCTACGGCCTGCTGACGGTCTCCCTGGTGCTCTCCGCCGTCGCCAGCTTCGGCGGCTACGGCGGCCTGGCCAAGACCGGCGGCTGGATCGCGGCCGCCTCCGGGCTCGCCGCCTGGTACCGGGCCACCTCCGCACTGAGCAACGGCTCCTGGGGAAAGCTCGCCCTGCCGGTCAAGTGACCGTCGGTTCAGCCGACCTGCTCCAGCCGCTCCTCGGCGGCGCTGAGGGGCCGGACCTCCGTCCCGGCGGAGGCCCGGCCCCGGAGCCGTGCCGCCACCGCCAGCACGGCGTAGGCCAGGAGCAGGATCGCCACCGCCACGATGCCGTCCAGCCAGAAGTGGTTGGCCGTCACCACGACCACGGCCACTGTCAGCACCGGGTGCAGCACCATCACCCATCGCAGCGAACTGCGCGACACCCGGATCACCGCGACCGCCGCCAGCACGCACCAGGCGACGTGCACCGAGGGCATCGCCGACAGCTGGTCGGCCACCAGCACACCGCCGACCGCGCCGCCGTACACCGACTGCCCGTACTGGGCGGCCACGTCGACGAAGCCGCTCTCCGGGAGCATCCGCGGCGGCGCCACCGGGATGAACTGCACCAGCAGACAGACCGCGGTCGTGATCACCACCGTGTTGCGCACCCACGCGTAGCGCTCGCGGTGCCGCACGAACACCCAGAGCAGGACGCCGAGCATCACGGCGAAGTGCATGGCCGCGTAGTAGTAGTTCGCCAGCCTCACCAGCACCGGGTACGGCGTGACCGCCTTCTGCCACGAGGCCTCGTCCGGCAGTCCGATCACCTGCTCGGTGTGGTGGATCCAGCTCGCGCGGTCCAGCGCGTGGTCCGTACTCATCACCGAGAGGTGCCCGACCAGCTGCCAGAGGGCGAACAGCGCCAGCAGCGTGCCGGCCTCCCGCAACAGCGCGGACAGCGCCGGCTTCCGGCCCTTCGCCGCGGCGTACGCGCCCGCGTAGAGGCCGACGGAGACGGCCCCGGCGGACTGCCAGGTCAGGGTCAGGTTCTGCATTGGCAGAGGGTAACGCAAAAAGCCCCTTCCCGGATGGGAAGGGGCTTTTCGGAATAATTGTTCGGCGGCGTCCTACTCTCCCACAGGGTCCCCCCTGCAGTACCATCGGCGCTGTAAGGCTTAGCTTCCGGGTTCGGAATGTAACCGGGC
>NZ_JBHVEU010000148.1:0-18469 GCF_042802075.1 Kitasatospora sp. NPDC057518 | reverse complement strand
CGAGTGGTGTGGCCGTCCTAGGACGGCCACCAGCACAGGCCGATGAAGCGCTTCATGCGCCCCACGGTAGCGGCAGTCAGTCCTCCACGACCAGTGCCGGGGTGTCCTTGTGCAGCGTCTCGCCGCGGAAGAACTCCGGCCGGATGAAGCCGTACCAGGTCATCAGGCCCGCGCCGAGCAGCAGGATGCCGACGCCGATCACGAAGACCGAGCCGATGCCGAAGACCGAACCGCTGCCGTAGTCGGGGGCCCAGGCGTCGGTGAGGGTCTGGAGGAAGACCGCGGTGAGCAGCACGCCGCCGACGAACGGGGCGACGCCCTTGAGCAGCAGCGCGCGGACACCGGTGCGCAGCGAACCGCGGAAGTACCAGACGCAGGCGAAAGCGGTCAGTGCGTAGTAGAAGCAGATCATCAGACCGAGCGCCAGGATGGTGTCCTGGACGACGTTCTCGCTGATCAGGCTCATCCCGACGTAGAAGACCGCGGTGGCGATGCCCGCCGCGACGGTGGCGTAGCCGGGGGTGCGGAAGCGCGGGTGGACGGCGCCGAAGCGCGGCGGCACGGCGCGGTAGGCGCTCATCGCGAGCAGGGTGCGGGCCACCGGGATGAAGGTGGTCTGCAGGCTGGCGGCGGCGCTGGCGACGACGGCCAGGAAGAGCAGGATGCTCCACGGCGAGCCGAGCACCGGACGGGCCAGCGCGGAGAAGACGTTGTCGGCGGTGGCCGGGTTGCCGAGGCCGTTGCCGGTGCTGCCGACGCCCGCGAACATCTGGGAGGCGATCGCGACCAGCAGGTACGAGCCGACCAGGGTGACCATGGAGATCATCGCGGCGCGGCCGGGGGTCTTGGCGCTGCCCTGGGTCTCCTCGTTCATGGTCAGGCAGGTGTCCCAGCCCCAGTACATGAAGATCGACAGCGACAGCCCGGCGGTGAACGCGCTGAACGAGCTGACCTCGAGCGGGTTGAGCCAGGAGAAGGAGAAGCCGATCGAGTCGGGCAGGTCGCCCGAGGCGGCCTTCCCGATGGCGATGACGGAGAAGAGCAGCAGCACGGCCAGCTGGAGGCCGACCAGGCTGTACTGGAACCACTTGGTGGCGGTCATCCCCCGGTAGCTCATCGCGGTGGCGCCGGCGATCAGCAGGACCACGGTGAGCAGGTGGACGGCCTTGTTCTGGTCGAGTTCGGTGACCCAGCTGCTGCCGGTCATCTCCCCGAGCATCAGGTACAGGAAGTCGGTCGCGACCCCGGCCAGGTTGGAGAGCACGATGATGGTCGCCACCGTCAGGCCCCACCCGGCCATCCAGCCGACCCGGGGACCGAAGGCCCGGACGCCCCAGGTGAAGGACGTGCCGCAGTCCGGGAAGTCCTTGTTCAGCTCCTTGTACGCGAACGCGACGAGCAGCATCGGCAGGAAGCCGGCCAGGAACACCGCCGGCATCTGCACCCCGACCGCGGTGACGGTCGGGCCGAGTGTGGCGGTCAGGCAGTAGACCGGGGCGACCGTCGAGACGCCCAGCACCACACTGCTCAGCAGGCCGACGGAACCGCCCCGTAGACCCTTGTCCCCCGCTCCCCCAGCGGTCCCCTGATCGACGGGGACCCCACCACTGATGCCACTGACCGGGGCACCCTGCGGAGCGCCGGGCGCCATTGCCCGGCCGCTGCTCGTGTGCTCTGAGAGCTGCTGATCAAACACCAGCGCACCCTAGAGGCGGGCATGGAAGGTTGAGTAGACCAACCCTTGGTGATCTAAACCACTTGCTTCGATTCGTTCTCGTGACGGCTGTTCGGGTGGATGTATTTACGGCTTGTTAACCCATGTACCTTTGCTTCAAAGGAGTTGGGCCAAGAAAATTTCTCCCTTTTGCCAAGGTTCGACCAGGTTTGCCCCCCGGCCCGGACGGGCCGCTCCCCCCACCGCTCCCCGAGTCGGATAGGTTTGCCTAACCTAATTTCGATCGTGAAAGGAGCGTCGCGTGCCCCCCACCTCCGACGACCCGGTCCTCTCCCCCCGCACCTCCGGCCGTCGCCGGTTCCTCACCGCCGGGATCGCCGGCGGGGCGGTGCTCGGCCTCGGCGGACTCCTCACCGCCTGCGGCAGCTCCGGCGGATCGGGCGGGTCGGGCAGCAGCGGTTCGACCCCGGCCGGCGGCGGCTCCTCCCCGAACCAGAAGTCGGTCAAGCAGGGCGGGGACGACTACGCCGCCGTGATCGAGAGGATGAAGGGCTTCGGCACCGACGCCGCCCCCGGCGTCTACCCGCGCACCCTCAGGCACGCGATGGGCGAGACGGTGCTCCCGGCCAGGCCCACCCGGGTCGTGGTGCTGGACACCGGCGAGCTCGACAACGTCGTCGCCCTCGGCATCCAGCCGGTCGGCATCGTGTACACCGACGGCTCCAAGTCCCTGCCGTCCTACCTCAAGGACAAGGCCGGCAGCCCCGCCGCCGTCGGCACCATCAACAGCCTCAACCTGGAGGCCATCGCCGCGCTCAAGCCGGACCTGATCCTCGGCAGCCAGCTGCGCGCCCAGGACCAGTACGCGCAGCTCTCCAAGATCGCGCCGACCGTCTTCTCGCTGCGCCCCGGCTACCCCTGGAAGCAGAACTTCCTGCTCAACGCGAGCGCGTTCGGCCTGGAGGCCGAGGCCAGGACGCAGCTCGACGCGTACCAGGCGGCCGCCGCGGCGATCGGCGCGAAGCTCGGCGACAAGCGGCCCACCATCACGCCGCTGCGCTTCATGCCGGGCCGCACCCGGCTCTACGCGGAGCTCTCCTTCATCGGCACCATCCTCACCGACGTGCCGCTGCCGCAGCCCGCGATCGAGCAGGTCAAGGAGCTCGCGGTGGAGGTCAGCCCGGAGCAGATCGACAAGGCCGACGCCGACTGGATCTTCTACGGCGTGTACGGCAGCCCCAGCTCGACCAACCAGGACGCGGTGCTCGGCGGCGCGCTCTGGAAGACGCTCGGTGCGGTCAAGTCCGGTCAGGCCCGGCCGGTTTCGGACGAGACCTGGTTCCTCGGGCTCGGCGTCATGGCGGCGAACGTGGTGCTCAACGACCTCAAGGGCTTTGTCGCGCCCGGCAGTTGAGCCAGGCAGGTGAATCCGCCGGGTGAGTCCGTCGGGTGAGTCCGGGTGTGAGCCCGGAGCGAACCCGGCCGGCCGGGCCTGGTCGGCGTCGGCGGGCGGAACGGGGCGGCGTTCCGGTCGTACGGCAACAGTGCCCGCCCGGCGCCGTCTTGGGCGATCCCCGGGTGGGCCCCGGGTGGGCCCGCGACGGTCCCCGGGTGATTCCGTGGTGGTACCGCGGCGGTGTCGCGGTGGTGTCGCGGTGGTATCGCGCACACCACCGGGTTGGACGCTTGGAGCTGATCGCGTGGTGCGGGAGGATCGTCGGGACCGTTTCCCGAAGGGCCCGCAGATGACCTCGCTCCACCCCGCCGCAACCGACCCGTCCCTGCCCGGCCCGCCCCGGGACAGCGCCGGATCCTCGCCCCCGCCCGCCCCGACCGGCCCGCCCGGCTCGCCCGTTCCGATGTGCTCGATCGCGACCGCCACCGAGCCCGGTGCGGCCGCGCCCGGCACTCCGGAGGCGACGGCCCGCCCCGACTCGGTGCCGCAGCCGCGCAGCCGGTACGACGCGGAGGCGCCGCCCGTCCTGCCCGCGGCCGCTCCGGAGGCCGGTGGCGAACCGGCGGACGGCGACCGGACGGACGGCGACCCGCACGACGATGATCCGACCACGGCACGGCTGCGAGCGGCGTTCGCCGAGCGGCTGCGGGCCGCGCACTTCCAGGGCCGCTCCGTCGCCGAGCTGGCGGCCGCGTGCCGCCGACCGGTCGCGGAGGTGCGGGCCCTGCTCGGCCTCGACGCGGAGGCCGAGGACGGGTTCGTCCGGTTCGGGCCCGCCACCGCAACGGCGGAGGGCGGCCCGTCCGTCCCGGCGCAGCGCCCGGCGTACGAGGAGCCGCGGATCCTGGGATCCCGGCGGCCGTCACCCTCCCGGCGCCTGCGCCGGATGCACCCGCAGGCCTCCCGGACAGGGCAGGAGGCGACCGCACGGGAGACGGCCGCGTCCGGCCCGACCAGGCCGGCCCTGCCGGGGGCCCCTGGCAGGGTGGGCGAACCCGCCGATGCGGCGGAAGTGGCGGCGCGGACGCCGTCGTTCGGGGCCGGCGCTGTCGCCCCCTCTGCTGTCGACACCGCTGCCGCCGGGCCCGCCGCAGCGGTCTCGTGGGCCGAACCGCCGCTCGGCATCCTGATCGGCGGCAGCCCCGGGCCCGCCGAGGCCCTCGGCCGACCGGAGGAGCGCGCACCGGTCCGCGTGGCGGCCCAGCCGATCCGGGTCGGCCGCGGCACCTGCCTGGTGGTGCTGCCCTCCTGGCGGCCCGCCATCGCCGTCTCGGTGCCGACCGAGCAGCTGCTGTCCGCCACCGGGCTCGACCTCGAGCAGCTGGTCGGCGCCCAGCTGACGGTGCTGATGAACCCCGCCGCACTGCACGACCGGGAGCTGGAACTGCACGGCTGGGAACCCGGTCCGGCCGGGCGGCCCCGGCGCGGCGGGCGCACCTGACCGCTCCGCCGGGCCCGTTCGGCGACTGGCCGAGCGGGCCTGGCGGGCTTGGCCGGCCTGGTGGGCCGAGCAGCTCTGGCGGACTCGGCGGACTCGGCGGGCCTAGCGGGTGGCCGGGGCGTTCGGGATGTACCCGAGGTCGACGGGCACCGGCGGCCGCCCGTCCACGGCCCAGCCCGTACGGACCGCGTCCAGCAGTTCCGGCAGCGCGGGCGGCCAGAGCGCGTCGGCGTTCTCGTCGGCGAGGTCGGCCGGGGTCCACCAGCGCCAGTCCAGGATCCGGTCGACGGCGTGCACCGCGCTGACGTCGCCGACCGGACCGCGGTGCGGGCCGCCGGTGAGGTAGATGTGCTCGTGCTGGCGGACCGGGGTGCCGTGCCAGGTGAAGTCGTGCTCCCAGGTGCAGAGCAGCGGGCCGGGTTCGAGGTCGCTCCAGCCCGTCTCCTCCCACAGCTCGCGCCGGGCGCCGTCCCACGGGGTCTCGCCCGGTTCCAGGCCGCCTCCCGGCATGGTCCAGTGCACGCCGACCTCGTCGTTGTCCGAACGGAGCAGGAAGACCGAGCCGTTCCCGTCCAGGACCACCGTGCGGGCGGCCTGCCTCGGCCTGCGTTTGCGGGGGCGCAGCAGATTTCGCATCGGGTCACTCTCCCAGCGACCGTCCGGGGCCGTCGAGCGGTTTCGGCACTCCGGTCGGGTGCACGAGCCGGCCGGTCCGTCGTGGCGGGCGCCGGGCCCACCGGTCCACCGTACCCTGACGGCCATGCCCGCACCCGCGATCATCTTCCCCGCCGATCCGCTCAACCCGCGCCGGCCCGACCCGCACTTCGCCTGGGAGGCCAGGACCCTGCGGGAGTTGGGCGGCGAGCTGCACCTGGTCGACCACGACGGGCTGCTCGCCGGGCGGGCCGAGGAGGCCGTGCTGCGGGTGCCGCGGGACAGCGGCCCGCTCTGGTACCGGGGTTGGATGCTGCCCTCCGCCCGGTACGCCGACTTCGCCGCCGCGCTCACCGCCCGCGGCGGCACCCTGCTGACCAGCGCGCCCGGGTACGCGGCCGCCCATGAACTGCCCGGCTGGTACGGCGTGTTCGAGGGCGCGACCCCGGCCAGCGCGTGGATCCCGTCCGAGGGACCGGTGGCGCCCGGGCCGGCGGAGCTGGCGGAGGCCGCGGCCCGGCTCGGCGGGCGCGGGCCGGCGATCGTCAAGGACTACGTGAAGTCGCGCAAGCACGAGTGGTACGAGGCCTGCTACGTACCCGAGTTGGCCGACCTGGCGGCCGTCGGCCGGGTGGTCGGACGGTTCGTCGAACTGCAGGGCGAGTTCCTGGCGGGCGGCGTGGTGCTGCGGCGGTACGAGGAGTTCGAGGGCGCGGACGTCCCGGCGGCGGGACCGGTCGGCGTGAACGGCGCGAACGGTGCGAGCCGTACGGGCGGTGCGGCCTGTACGGCTGGTGCGGCCGGGCCGGAGCGGGCGGACGGCGGCGCGCCGGGGAGCGGCGGGCGGGCCGTGGAGGCCCGGGTGTGGTGGCTGGACGGCCGGCCTGTCCTGGTCGGGCCGCACCCGGACGCCCCGCGCCGGGCCGTCGAACCCGACCTCACCGACGTCCCGGCGCTGGTCCGCCGGCTCGGCTGCCGCTTCGTGACCACCGACCTCGCCAGCCGGGCGGACGGCTCCGGCTGGCGGGTGGTCGAGGTCGGGGACGGGCAGGTGAGCGACCTGCCGCGCGGGATCGACGCCTCGGAGCTGCTGGCCGCGCTGATCACCGCCTGACTGCCTGACGGTCCGCGCGGGAGGGACCGTCAGGCAGCTCGGAGTGTTCGGGCTCCGGGTTCGGGGCCACGCGTGCGGGCCTCCGGGTGCGGGGCCGCCCTATCCGGCGGCGACGGCCTCGGCCGCCGGGTGGCCGTCGGCGATGAACGCCTGCCAGAGCCGGCTGTAGGTGCCGCCCCGGGCGAGCAGTTCGGTGTGCGTGCCGTCCTCGACCACCCGGCCGTGGTCCAGCACGACCACCCGGTCGGCGCGCTCGGCGGTGGTCAGGCGGTGGGCGATGACCAGGGTGGTCCGGCCGCCGCTGAGCCGGTCCGCGGCCTGGTTGACGGCCGCCTCGGTGGCCAGGTCGAGCGCCGCCGTGGCCTCGTCGAGCAGCAGGATGTCCGGGTCGACCAGTTCGGCCCGGGCCAGCGCGATCAGCTGGCGCTGGCCCGCCGAGAGGTTGCGCCCGCGGCCGGCCACCTCGTGGTCGTAGCCGTCCGAGAGCCGGACGATCATGTCGTGCGCGCCGACCGCCCGGGCCGCCGCCTCCACCTCGGCCGCCGAGGCGCCCGGCCGGCCGTAGGCGATCGCCTCGCGGACCGTGCCCGCGAAGAGGTACGCCTCCTGCGGCACCACGCCCAGGCGGTGGCGGTACTGCGCCAGGTCGTAGCGGGTGAGGTCGACCCCGTCCACCCGGACGGTGCCCTCCGTCGCGTCGTAGAACCGGGCGACCAGCTTCACCAGCGTCGACTTGCCGGCGCCGGTCTCGCCGACCAGCGCCACCGTCTGCCCGGCCGGGATGTGCAGGTCCACGCCGCTCAGCACGGTCGGGGCGCCGTCCGCGCCGCCGTTGTAGGCGAAGCCGACCCCCTCGAAGGAGATCTCGCCGCGCAGGCCCCCGGCCACCGGGACCGGGTCGGCCGCCTCGGCGGTGGCGGTCGGGGTGCGCAGCAGCTCGCGGATGCGGCCGAGGCCCACCGAGGCCTGCTGGTACCCGTCGAACACCTGGGACAGCTGGTTGACCGGCGCGAAGAACAGGTCGATGTAGAGCAGGTACGCGACCAGCGCACCGACCGTCAGCGTCCCGGCGTCGACCCGGGCAGCGCCGACGATCAGCACCAGCGCGGCGGCCACGCTGGAGAGGAACTGGACGAACGGGAAGTACAGCGAGATGTAGAGCTGGGCCCGGACCCGGGCCTCGCGGTAGGCGATGCCGCGGGCCACGAAGCGGTCGGTGTTGGTGTCCAGGCGGCGGAAGGCCTGGACAATCCGCATGCCGGCCACGTTCTCCTGGAGGTCGGCGTTGACGGTGCTGATCAGGTCACGGGAGCGCTCGTACTGGTCCTTGGACTTCTTGCGGAACACCAGGGTGGCGATCACCAGCAGCGGCAGGACCGCGAAGACCACCAGGGCCAGGCCGGCGTCGATGATCAGCAGGGCGGCGAAGATCCCGGCGAAGGTCAGCAGGCTGACCACGGCGGTGACCATGCCGGTCTGGAGGAAGGAGGTCAGCGAGTCCAGGTCGGTGGTCATCCGGGTCATGATCCGGCCGGTCAGCTCGCGCTCGTAGTAGTCCAGGCCGAGCCGGTTGAGGTGGGCGAAGATCTTGAGCCGGAGCGTGTAGAGGACCCGCTCGCCGGTACGGCCGCTGACCCGGTTCTCGGCGCTCTGCACCACCCAGTCCAGCAGGACCACGACGAGAGCAGCGAGCGAGGCCACCGCGACGCCGGACATCAGGCCCTTGCGGACGCCTTCGTCGATGCCGTGCCGGATCAGCACCGGCAGCACCAGCCCGGCCGCCGCGTCCAGGGCGACCAGCAGGAGGGCGATGAGCAGCGGGGTGCGGAAGGGGCGCAGCAGGCGGCTCAGGCTGAAGTCGGGGTCACCGGCCTCGGCCTCGGCGCGGGGGACGGCCGGGACGTCGGAGGCGGGCGGGAGGGACGCGACCTTGTCCAGCAGGTCGGGGTCGGCGGTGCGGGCGGCCTTGGCCAGGGCGGGGGTGGGGAGGACGGGGGCGGCCGGGGTCGCCGGGGTTCCGGGGGTTGCGCCGGCTCCGGGGGTTGCGCCGGTTGCGGTGGTTCCGCCGGCTACGGGGGTTCCGGGTGCCTCTGCGGACGCCGGCTCGTCGGACGCCGTTTCGGGGGCGGACTGCCGGTCGGCGTGACCGGCCTCGGGATCGGTGATCAGGGCCCGGTACTGGGGACATCGGGCTTCGAGTTCCTCGTGCGTTCCGAGGTCCAGCAGCCGGCCGCGCTCCAGCACGGCGATCCGGTCGGCGAGTTGGAGGGTCGAGCGGCGGTGGGCGATCAGCAGCGTGGTGCGGCCGGTCATCACCGAGCGCAGCGCGTCGTGGATCTCCGCCTCGATCTGCGGGTCGACCGCCGAGGTGGCGTCGTCCAGCAGCAGGATCCGGGGGTCGGTGAGGATCGCCCGGGCCAGCGCGATGCGCTGGCGCTGGCCGCCGGAGAGCGTCAGGCCCTGCTCGCCGACCTTGGTGTCGTAGCCGTCCGGCAGCGCGCGGACGAACTCGTCGGCCTGGGCGGCGCGGGCGGCGGCGACCACCTGCTCGTCCGTCGCGTCCGGGCGGCCGTAGGCGATGTTGGTGCGGACCGTCTCGGAGAAGAGGAAGCTCTCCTCGGGGACGATGCCGACCGTCGCGCGGACCGAGTCCAGGGTGAGGTCGCGCAGGTCGTGGCCGTACAGGCGGACGGTGCCGGCGGCCGGGTCGTAGAAGCGGGGCACCAGCTGGGCCACCGTCGACTTGCCGGAGCCGGAGGCGCCGACCAGGGCGAGGGTCTCGCCGGGGGCCAGCTTCAGGCTGAGGCCGTGCAGGACGGGGGCGGGGTGCTCGGGGTCGTAGCGGAACTCGACCCGGTCGAACTCCAGGGCGATGTCGGGGGTCCGCGGGCCGACGAGCGCTCCTCCCGGAGTGCTCTGCGGCGCGCTCTCCGGGCTCTCGCCGTGCGCGAGGTCCAGGGTGCGGGCGTCCGGGCGCTCCTGGACCAGCGGGCGCTCGTCGATCAGCTGAAGGACGCGCTCCACCCCGGCCCGGGCCTGCTGGCCGACGGTGATGACCATGGTCAGCATCCGCACCGGGCCGGTCATCTGGGCGACGTACGTGGAGAAGGCGACGAATGTCCCGAGGGTGACCCTGCCGTCGACGGCCAGCCAGCCGCCGAAGGCCAGGACGCCGACCTGGGCGAGCGCCGGGATCGCCTGCATCGCCGGGTTGTAGCGGGCGTTGAGCCGGATCGACCGGAGCCGGGCCGCGAAGAGGTTGCGGGAGGCCGTCTCCAGCTTGTCGAGCTCCTGGGCCTCCTGGCCGAAGCCCTTGACGACGCGGACGCCGCCGATCGCGCCGTCCACCACGCCCGCGACGGCCGCCGCCTCCTGCTGGGCGGCCCAGGTGGCGGGGAAGAGGCGCTTGCGGCTGAACGCCGAGACCCACCACAGCGCGGGGGCCATGACCACGGTGATCAGGGTGAGCGGCGGGGACAGCCAGACCATCACGACCAGCGACATGACGAACATCAGCAGGTAGCCGGTCATCATCGGCAGCATCGAGAGCAGGCCGTTGACCAGTTGGAGGTCGGAGGTCGCGCGCCCCACCACCTGCCCGGTGTCCAGCCGGTCCTGGCGGTGGCCGTCCAGCCGTCCGAGCGAGCGGAACAGGTCGCTGCGCATCTCGTGCTGGACGTCCACCGCGAGCTGGCCGCCGTAGTAGCGGCGGACCTGGGTACAGCCGAAGACCACGAGGGCCGCGAGCAGCAGCACCACCGCCCAGGGGGCCAGCGAACGGGTGCGGGCGACGATGACGTCGTCGATGATCAGCTTGGTGACCAGCGGCACCAGCGCGGTGACGGCCATGCCGAGGAGCGAGGCTCCGAAGGCGAAGAGCAGGCTGCGGCGGGACCGCCAGCTGTAGCCGACCAGGCGGCTGAGCCAGCCGGTCGACTCGGCGGCGCTCTCGGGGGCGGGCTCAGGCGCCTCGGCGCGCTTGGCGGCGGGCCGGACGTTGTCGGGGGCGGGCTCGGCGTCTTCGGCGGCCGGCCCGGTGTTCCCGACGGCGGCCTGCGGGCTGTCGACGGGGGCCTCCGGGGTCGTGCCGGGGGCCGGGGGGCCGCTCGGGGATTGCTCCACCGTGGATCCGTGAGTCTCAGGCATATTTAGGGATGCTAACCATTTCGTCGGGTGGTCGCCACGGCGTTTTCCGCCCCGGGCGGGTTCGGAACGGGCCCTGACAGCCCGGATCATCCGGTCCGGCGGACTCGCCAACAGTCGATGGCCTGCGGTGATTCCCGGCCGAACACTCGCATGGCCCACTCCGCCCGGGCCATTTCCAGAGTCGCCGACGACCCTCGCGACACCCAGCGGCCACGGGCGGACGGGCGCCGTCCTTTGGGACTAGGCCTCCGGACGGGCCAACGGGGCGGGCTCCGGGCGGGCTACCGATGGGGACGTTTACCGGCAGACCTTCGCTCCCGACCATTCTCCGCCTGGCCGCTCTTCGTCGAAAACGAAGCCGGGAACGAAGCCGAAGCCGGGAACAGAGCCGGGGATGCGGGCTCAGGCCTCCGCGGCCGCCGAACCGCCGACGGGAGCGACAGCGGCGCCGGGGACGACAGGGCCGCCGGGGCCGCCGGCCGAGCCCGCGGCCGCCGCGAACGCGCCGTGGGCGAGGGCGTGGAGCAGGGCGGCCATGCCGTCGCGCTGGAGGGCGGCGCGCTCGCCCTGGTCGGGGTTCGGGCCGAGGCTGTGCGGGGTCGAGTTGATCAGGCCGAAGACGGCGTGCACGGCGGCCCGCGCCACCGGCTCGGCGGCGGGGTCGGCCAGCGGCGGGTAGGCCTGCCGGACCACGTCCACCCACAGTTCGACGTAGCCGCGCTGGAGCCGGCGGACGGTGCGCCGGTCCTCCTCCTTGAGGTTCAGCAGCTCGCGGTCGTGCAGGGTGATCAGGTCCCGGTCGCCCAGCGCGAAGTCGACGTGGCCGCTGATCAGCGCGTCCAGCGTGGCGGCCGGGCCCTCGCCGCCGCCCGCGCGGCGGCGCCCCTCGTCCAGCAGGCGCTCGCTGATGCCGATCAGCAGGTCCGCGAGCATCGCGTCCTTGCCGGCGAAGTGGCGGTAGAGCGCGGGGCCGCTGATGCCGACGGCCTTGCCGATCTCGTCCACGCCCACGCCGAGGAAGCCCCGGGCGGCGAACAGCCTCGCGGCCTCCCTGCGGATCTGGTCACGGCGGGGGAGCGCGGAGGCGGCGGGGACGTTGGGCATGCCGTCCATCGTAGACAGTCGGGTTATCGGCCGTTAACCTGGGCGCGTAAGTTAACGTTAATTAACGTGGCGATCACGGGCGGACCGCACCCGGCTGCCCACCTGGTCCGAGGGCAAGGGAGCTCTTGGGAATGGTCAACTCAACCGCCGGCACACCCACCGGCGTCCGGCTCGTCGCAGCGACGGGCACGGCGGCGGCGCCCGGCGCCGCCCCGTCCGCGGCAGCCGCACCGGCACCCCGGCTCGGCAGCTCCGCCGACCCGGGCTCCGAGGCGTACCGCGCCAACACCGAGGCGCACCGCGCCCTGGTCGCCGAGCTGCGCGCGAAGCTCGACGCCGCCGCCCTGGGCGGCGGCGCCAAGGCCCGCGCCCGGCACACCTCACGCGGCAAGCTGCTGCCCCGCGACCGCGTGGACACCCTGCTCGACCCGGCCTCCCCCTTCCTGGAGCTGGCCCCGCTGGCCGCCGACGGGATGTACGACGGCGCGGCCCCCGCGGCCGGAGTGATCGCCGGCATCGGCCGGGTCGCCGGGCGCGAGGTGGTGGTGGTCGCCAACGACGCCACCGTCAAGGGCGGCACCTACTACCCGATGACGGTGAAGAAGCACCTGCGCGCCCAGGAGGTCGCGCTGGAGAACCGGCTGCCCTGCGTCTACCTGGTGGACTCCGGCGGCGCCTTCCTCCCGATGCAGGACGAGGTCTTCCCGGACCGCGACCACTTCGGCCGGATCTTCTACAACCAGGCCAGGCTCTCCGCCGCGGGCATCCCGCAGATCGCCGCCGTGCTCGGCTCGTGCACGGCCGGCGGCGCGTACGTCCCGGCGATGAGCGACCAGGCCGTGATCGTCCGCAACCAGGGCACGATCTTCCTGGGCGGTCCGCCACTGGTGAAGGCCGCCACCGGCGAGGTGGTCACCGCCGAGGAGCTGGGCGGCGGCGAGCTACACTCCCGCACCTCGGGCGTGACGGACCACCTGGCCGAGGACGACACCCACGCCCTCTCCATCGTCCGCACGATCGTGGCCGGGCTCGGCCCGCGCGAGGCCAGGCCGTGGCCGCTCACCCCGGTCGAGCCGCCGGCCGTCGACCCGGCCGGCCTGTACGGCGCCGTGCCGGTCGACCCGCGCACGCCCTACGACGTGCGCGAGGTGATCGCCCGCCTGGTGGACGGCAGCCGGTTCGCCGAGTTCAAGGCCGAGTACGGCGCCACCCTGGTCACCGGCTTCGCCCGGATCCACGGCCACCCGGTCGGCATCGTCGCCAACAACGGCGTGCTGTTCGCCGAGTCCGCCCTCAAGGGCGCCCACTTCATCGAGTTGTGCGACCAGCGCGGCATCCCCCTCCTCTTCCTCCAGAACATCACCGGGTTCATGGTCGGCCGGCAGTACGAGGCGGGCGGCATCGCCAAGCACGGCGCCAAGATGGTCAACGCCGTCGCCTGCACCCGCGTCCCGAAGCTGACCGTGGTGATCGGCGGATCGTACGGAGCCGGCAACTACTCGATGTGCGGCCGGGCCTACTCACCCCGCTTCCTGTGGATGTGGCCGGGCGCCAAGATCTCCGTGATGGGCGGCGAGCAGGCGGCCTCCGTCCTCGCCACCGTCCGCCGCGACCAGTTGGAGGCGCACGGCGAGCAATGGCCGACCGAGGCGGAGGAGGAGTTCAAGCGCCCCGTCCGCGAGCAGTACGAGCGCCAGGGCAACGCCTACTACGCCACCGCCCGGCTCTGGGACGACGGCGTGATCGACCCGATGGACACCCGCACCGTCGTCGGTCTCGCCCTCACCGCCTGCGCCAACGCCCCGCTGGCGCCGCCCGCTCCGTACGGCGTCTTCCGCATGTGACGCCTCCTCGTGTCACCCCCGCGTCCGTGAATCCTCCCTTCCGGGTGTGACTCCCCGCGGCGCCGGCCCACCCGGGCCGGCGCCCGACCGCCCACCGCCACCTCCTTCGTACGGCTCCCCTCGACCCGGAGGAACGCCTCCCATGTTCGACACAGTTCTGGTCGCCAACCGCGGCGAGATCGCCCTGCGGGTGATCCGCACCCTGCGACGGCTCGGCGTCCGTTCGGTCGCCGTGTTCAGCGACGCGGACGCCGACGCGCCGCACGTCCGCGAGGCCGACGTCGCGGTCCGGCTCGGCCCGGCCGACCGCAGCGACAGCTCGGCGACCGAGACGTACCTGCGGACCGACCAGATCCTGGCCGCCGCCCGCCGCACCGGCGCCCAGGCCGTCCACCCCGGCTACGGCTTCCTCGCCGAGAACGCCGGCTTCGCCCGCGCCTGCGCCGACGCGGGCCTCGTCTTCATCGGACCACCTCCCGGTGCGGTCGAGCTGATGGGCGACAAGATCAACGCCAAGGAGGCCGTCCGGGCCGCCGGCGTCCCGGTGGTCCCCGGCAGCCAGGCCACCGCGCCCACCGACGAGGACCTCGTCGCCGCCGCCGACGAGATCGGCTACCCGGTGCTGCTCAAGCCGTCCGCCGGCGGTGGCGGCAAGGGCATGCGCCTCGTGCGGGACCGCGCCGACCTGCCCACCGAGATCGCCGCCGCCCGCCGCGTCGCCCGCACCGCCTTCGGCGACGACACCCTGCTGCTGGAGCGCTGGGTCGACCGGCCGCGCCACATCGAGGTGCAGGTGCTCGCCGACGCCCACGGCACCACCGTCCACCTCGGCGAGCGCGAGTGCAGCCTGCAGCGCCGCCACCAGAAACTGATCGAAGAGGCTCCCTCCGTTCTCCTCAACGCCGAGACCCGTGCCGCGATGGGCGCCGCGGCCGTCCGCGCCGCGGAGTCCTGCGGCTACACCGGTGCCGGCACCGTGGAGTTCATCGTTCCCGGCATCGACCCGGACGCCCCCGCCTCCGCCGCCGAGGGGGTGCGGGACTTCTTCTTCATGGAGATGAACACCCGCCTCCAGGTGGAACACCCCGTCACCGAGCTCGCCGTCGCCGTCGGCGCGGACGCGGACCGGCTCGACCTGGTCGAGTGGCAGGTGCGCGTCGCCGCCGGCGAAGCGCTCTCCTTCGCCCAGTCCGACATCTCCTTCCTGGGCCACGCCATCGAGGCCCGCATCTGCGCCGAGGACCCGGAACGGGACTTCCTGCCCACCGGCGGCCGCATCCTCACCCTGGACGAGCCCCGGGGCGAGGGCATCCGCGTCGACTCCGGGGTCGCCCCCGGAACCGTCGTCACCAGCGCCTACGACCCCATGCTCGCCAAGGTCATCGCGTACGGGCCCGACCGCCCGACCGCGCTGCGCCGGCTCCGCGCGGCGCTGGCCGACACCCGCATCCTGGGTGTCACCACCAACACCGGCTTCCTGCGCCGACTGCTCGCCCACCCCGAGGTCGCCGCCGGCCGGCTGGACACCGGCCTCGTGGAGCGGACGGCCCAGGAGCAGCCGGCCCTGCTCACCTCGCCGTACTCCCCCACGAACGCGACCGACCCGGACGCGACCGACCCGCCGTCGCCCGCTCACCTCCTTTACTACGCGGCCGCGCTGGCACGGCACCTGGAACTCACTCCGCCCGCCGATCCCGGCGGCTGGACCGACCCGTTCTCCCTTCCCTCCGGCTGGCGCCTGGGCGGCACCCCTGCCTGGACCACCCACCGACTCCGCACCCCCGGCCAGGACCCGGTGGCGGTGAGCATCCGTCCGATCACTGCGGGCAACGTAGCCGATGCCACTGACAATTCCGCCGGGCCCGTCCGCGAGCTGGAGCTCCGGCTCGACGGGGGCCCCGCGCACCGCGCCCGCGTGAGCCTGGCCGGCGACCGGCTGCACCTGACCGTCGACGGCCTCCGGACCACGTTCTCGCTGGCCACCGACGCCACCCCCGGCCCCGCCGCCGGACCGGCGACCTGGCTCGGCGTCGAGGGCGACGCCTGGCCGCTGCACGCCTACGACCCGGTCGTCGAGAGCGCCACCGGGGCCGGCGCGCACCACGGCGCCCTGACCGCCCCGATGCCCGGCACCGTCACCGTCGTCAAGACCACGGCAGGCGAGACGGTCCGCAAGGGACAGCCCCTGCTCGTGCTGGAGGCCATGAAGATGGAACACGTGATCGCCGCACCGCACGACGGCGTGGTGGCCGAGCTGCGGGCCACCGCCGGCGCCACCGTCGCGATGGAGGACCTGCTGGTCGTGGTCACCCCGGTCGAGGACGCGTCGGTCGAGGGCGCCCCTGCCGGGCCGGCCGCCGCCACCGTCCCCGCCGGGCCCGCGGAGGTGCGGTCGTGACCACCCCCGCCCCCACCCCCGCCCGCGAGCCCGACGCGCTCGACCTGGGCCTGCCCGATCCGGTCCGCGCCCCCGGCCTGCCCGAGGAGGTCCGGATCCACGAGGTCGGGCCGCGCGACGGCCTGCAGAACGAGAAGTCCCTGGTACCGGTCGAGGTCAAGGCCGAGTTCATCGCCCGGCTCGCGGCCGCCGGGCTGCGCACCGTCGAGGCCACCAGCTTCGTTCACCCGAAATGGGTACCGCAGCTGGCCGACGCCGAGGAGCTGGTCCCCCGGCTCGCCGGTCTGCCGGAGCGCCACCCCGGCCTGCGGCTGCCGGTGCTGGTGCCCAACGAGCGCGGCCTGGACCGCGCGCTCGCCCACCACGCCGCCGACATCGCGGTGTTCGCCAGCGCCACCGAGACCTTCGCCCGCCGCAACCTCAACCGCTCGGCGGACGAGGCCATGGCGATGTTCCGCCCGGTCGTGGGCCGGGCCACCGAGGCCGGGGTCGCGGTCCGCGGCTACCTCTCGATGTGCTTCGGCGACCCGTGGGAGGGCCCCGTCCCGGTCGACCAGGTGGTCCGGTACGGCGTGCGGCTGCTGGAGCTGGGCTGCGCGGAGCTGAGCCTCGGCGACACCATCGGGGTCGCCACCCCGGGCCAGGTCACCGCCCTGCTGGCGGGTTTCGCGCGGGCCGGCGTCCCGGTCGACCGGCTCGCCGTGCACTTCCACGACACCTACGGCCAGGCGCTCAGCAACACCCTGGCGGCCCTGCGCGAGGGCGTCACCACGGTCGACGCCTCGGCAGGCGGCCTGGGCGGCTGCCCGTACGCGAAGAGCGCCACCGGCAACCTGGCCACCGAGGACCTGGTCTGGATGCTGCACGGGCTCGGCATCCGGACCGGCGTCGACCTGCGCTCCCTCGTCGCGACCAGCGGGTGGATGGCCGGGCGCCTCGGCCGCCCGAGCCCGTCCCGCACCGTCCAGGCCCTGCTCGGCTCCGCCGGGGGCTGACCACCCGCTCCCGTCCCCGGCGCCGGCCGCCCGCACCATCCGGCCGGCGCCCCGCACCACCCGCACCGATCGACAGTCCATCCCTCAATCGCACCGTGCGACCGTCACACCGTCCGACGGACGCCGGTCACCCCGCTCACGTCCGCAGCCGACCCGGCCGGGCGCCAGGAGGATCACCATGCTCGACCACAGGCTCAGCAGCGAGTACGAGGAACTGCGGCGCACCGTCGCCGAATTCGCCCAGGACGTGGTGGCGCCGAAGATCGGCGAGTTCTACGAGCGGGAGGAGTTCCCGTACGAGATCGTCCGGGAGATGGGGCGGATGGGCCTCTTCGGCCTGCCCTTCCCGGAGGAGTACGGCGGCATGGGCGGCGACTACTTCGCCCTCGGCCTCGCCCTGGAGGAACTCGCCCGCGTGGACTCCTCGGTGGCGATCACCCTGGAGGCCGCCGTCTCGCTCGGCGCGATGCCGATCTACCGGTTCGGCACCGAGGAGCAGAAGCGCGAGTGGCTGCCCCGGCTGACCTCGGGCGAACTCCTCGGCGCCTTCGGCCTCACCGAGCCGGAGGGCGGGTCGGACGCGGGCGCCACCCGGACCACGGCGCGGTACGACGAGGCCACCGACGAGTGGGTCATCAACGGGACCAAGTGCTTCATCACCAACTCCGGCACCGACATCACCGGCCTGGTCACCGTCACCGCACTCACCGAACCGATCGCTCGTTCGAGTGAAGAGGGCGAATTCCGCTCGCCTGCACGGGAGATCTCCTCCATCATCGTGCCCACCGGGACCCCCGGCTTCCAGGTCTCGAAGAAGTACTCGAAGGTCGGGTGGAACGCATCCGACACCCGCGAACTGTCCTTTACCGACTGCCGCGTTCCCGCGGCCAACCTGCTGGGCGAGCGTGGCCGAGGCTACGCCCAGTTCCTGCGGATCCTCGACGAGGGCCGCATCGCGATCGCGGCCCTGGCCACCGGCCTGGCCCAGGGCTGCGTCGACGAGTCCGTGAAGTACTCCGGCGAGCGCCGGGCCTTCGGCCGGCCGATCGGCGCCAACCAGGCCATCCAGTTCAAGCTTGCCGACATGGAGCTGCGCGCCCACACCTCCCGCCTGGCCTGGCGGGACGCCGCTTCCCGGCTGCTGCACGGCGAACCGTTCAAGAAGGAGGCCGCGATCGCGAAGCTGTACTCGTCCGAGGCCGCCGTCGACAACGCCCGCGAGGCGACCCAGATCCACGGCGGGTACGGCTTCATGAACGAATTCCCGGTCGCCCGCTTCTGGCGCGACTGCAAGATCCTGGAAATCGGGGAGGGCACGTCTGAGGTCCAGCGCATGCTCATCGCCCGGGAGCTCGGCGTCGGTTCGTGACGACCGCATCCTGACGGTCGCCTCCTGAGCCACGCCCACCGGGCCGGCACACCGGTCAACACACCGCTCCGCGACGAGAGTTGGGGATCGCCACGGCGAAGGAGGCGTCAGGGGAAGGCGTCAGGAGGAGACGTAGGAGGAGGTGTCGCGGCGGCGTGCGGCGAAACCCCCCCCACCCGGCCTCACGGGCTCGCCATCAACCGCCGGGTGGGCCCCCCCCCCCCCCCGCCCGCCACCCACCCCCACATCATGGCCAGCAAGCCCGGCCGAGGG